>JABCSP010000362.1 GCA_018238825.1 Candidatus Thorarchaeota archaeon
CCCAACATAGATCCAAGTGCCTTTATCGAAGGATAGATTTCCAAGGGATTTGAGATTGAATGATAAATTTTCATTGAGATCAATGATTAGTACATACACCCCTCTCATACAAATTTCCCCTCAGTTTTTCCAAGTGAGTGTATATTTCGATATGATGTCATTGATTGAACTCTCATATGCGTATCTGATAAGGTTCACTTATCGTCGATATGGTCATAAGGACTCGGATAGTTCCAAATTTGTAGAAGATGGCTTCAACTGAAATTATTCCGGGTATTCATGTCATAAGGGGAAAATTTGCAGGAGAATTTGGGTTCATTGCTAGTTACCTGATTATTAGTGATGGTGAGGCATTAATTATCGATCCCGGAACTGCGGGAGACCCTGGTGACAATGTTGTGAAAGCACTGAAGGACTTTGGGTTGAATCACAAGAGCGATCTAGTAGGTATTGTCTGTACACATGGACATCCTGACCATGCGGGAGGAGCAGGTCGTTTACGAAAATCGACTGGTGCTCCAATCATGATTCACAGTGGTGATGCTGAACTACTGAGAAACCCTTCTTCTTTTCTTAATGAACGGCTTCTAATGGACCGAGCTCAACGTCTATCAATGAAATTCAACAAGGGTCCACTTCGTGTAAACTATAGAGGCATTGAACCAGATAGTTTCCTCTCAAATGGACAGCAGATACAGGTAGGTAAATTCTCTCTCCGAGTAATTCATACTGGTGGCCACTCTGCAGGTCATTGTGTCTTCTATGAAAGTACCGAGAAGATGTTATTCTCCGGCGATGAAGTGAACAACTTTCCTAATGAACCACGTAAATTCTATGTTGATCTAAGTGGAAGCATTGTAGCAAAATTAGCGGCTTTGGATGAATTGTCTAAATTAGGAATAGACTATCTTCTCCCTGCTCATGATGTTCCAGCTCTCTTTGGGGATGTTAGTCTTCAATTTGAAGGAGTTCGTGATGGTGTTATTCATCTACAAGATACTATTCTCTCACATCTAGAAGCACGAGGAGAGGCTGACATTGAACAATTAGAGTTTGATATAAGACAATCTAGAAGTGTTCCAATACCAGTGACTCTGGATGCTCTACTTGCTACAACAATCAAAGTCACACTTGATGGACTTGCAGAAGCTGGTCTCGTTAAAGATTTGGGAAAAAGCATCTGGGTCATGAATTGAAGAAACGGTTACAGTCACGCTAGAATTAAATGATACGACATTGTTTTTGGTACAACTCTAGTGCTAGAATTACTCCTAGCTGAATTACGGAGGATACACAATGAGTGGAAAAAGTCGAAAGAGCGTGCAAACCACAAGTACTGTAGAAGCAATTAGAATGGCATCAGCATCCGTATTTGGTTCAACGACTGGACTTGGTTATCCAGTTGGCAGTGCAATTGGCACAGGAAGTATGCTTGAACAAAATTCACAAACTGTGTCAATGAATATTGCACCACTCATTTTCACAATCCGAGATACAATGATGTCCTCTGAGGGACTTGAGCTATTAGCCATTGAATGGAATCTAGAGCGTACTCCGGGTCCAGGTGTACTTCCTGAACAGCTTGTTGTTGCAGGTGGAACTGAAGGAGGTGTTGGCTCTCATGTGTGTGTCCTGACTTGGGAAAAGGGTGTAGTTGATCCATTCAAGATTGATAGCTATGTGAAGAATCTATCAAAGAAGATTGGTGATATTGAAACTGCGGTCCTCAACAATGAGATGAATTATGAACTAGAGGGCTTAGCAGTAATGCAAAGATTTGCAGACCGATTGAACAGTGTTCTGTTTGTTGATATGATTGATCGACATTTTCAAGGATCCTGGGATTCGTTCCAAATCAAAACTGACCATGTAGATGTTGATGTGGTTGCCAAAATGGATGTCTTCGATGATTTCACAGTGTTACCTCCTACGATGAAAATTTCCCATCAGAGAAGTCTTGATTTCATGTTGCCTACTTCTGGAGATAGTGTTGAACATTTCAAACATCGTGTTTTAACACCAAGTGCAATAACTATGCTAACAAAAACTGTTCCAGAAACAGGTCGTGACATACTGGCTGAATTGAATGTGTATGCATATGCTGTGGAAGAGGTTGATGTAGTAGACGGTGTAATCTTAATTCTAAAGGAGTACCTCCAACGTGAATCACTTTCTCTTTCTGAACTGGATTCGTTCAAAGTTAAAATTGAAGAATTTGTAAACTATCTTGACGATACAGTTGATGCCCTTGACTTCCTTGTTGAGAAACACCTCAGCTCTGGCAAAAGTTTAGATGCTGATGGTCACAAGTCTGCGCTTCTAGCTGATATTGAGAATGATATTGATAGATTCACGGGAATTAAGAAAACATTAGCTCAAGAGCTAGTTAGACGCTTCATGCAATCTCTGGAGCGGGACGTAATTGGCTCTGAAGAAATTCGTGCTTGGCAACTAAAAGGCACTCTAAGTTATTCAGTGGCATACGCGAAGAAAGTAGCACAGTATTTTTCAAGTGAGCTTAATCAGTATCTTGTCGTTTCTTCAGCGCGTGAAGCCTTCTTCTCCGCACTTCGAGAGTTTCGTCAAGAAACCATTATAGAAGGCATGGAATCAACCGATATCAAGCTCTTCGAAAAATTCTATGCAGAAGTGCAATCAAAACTAAATGCTGCATTCTCAAAGAAATCCTTTGAAGGTACAGAGTATAATGATTTCAAGCAGTTGATGGATTTAATCACACGAGAAATGATTGAAACCTTCAAACATATTGATGTATGGAATTTGATCAACTTTGCCGATGTAGCGGACATTGCTCGTTCTGAGATTGAGAAGAAGTATTCTGTTCCTCAATCAGATGAACATCTCACTGAAGATGGACAGGCTATAATGAAAATATTGAATGATTTCCAAAGCACAGTTTCAGAAATCATTCCAAATGTTGCTGATACCATACTATCAAAGCAATTCATGCGTAAGATGATTGAACGTATGAATTCTGAAGGAACAACTCTGGGATATGAACTGGCTA
>JABCSP010000363.1 GCA_018238825.1 Candidatus Thorarchaeota archaeon
CAATTGGAATTGAACCAGAGCGATTGCGATTGGAATGGGTGTCTGCATCTGAGGCGATCAAGTTCGCTACTGTTGTCAATGACTTTGTAAAGACGATTAAAGAGCTCGGACCTAATACGATTGGAGGGATTTGAATGGTTGCATATGAAAAGACAATCTGTCCATATTATGCCTGCGGATGCGGGATTTATCTTGTGATTGAAGATGGTAAGATTATTGGTCAGGAGCCACAGACAGATCATCCTGTTAACGAAGGTGGGAATTGTCCTAAGGGACGTAATGCTTACCAATTTCTGTATGCTGAAGATCGGCTGAAGACTCCAATGATTCGTAAGTCTGGTAAATTAGTAGAATGTAGCTGGGATGAGGCGTTTGATTACATAACTAAGAAGTTGAAAAAGGCAGAACCAAACGAATTCGGGATGCTTGCATCAGGTAAGAACACAAATGAAGATGCCTATATTCTGCAGAAGTTTACTCGTGTTGTAATGGGAACTAATAATGTGGAGTACTGCGGTCGTATATGTCACTCATCTACTGCGGCTGGTCTTGGTCCTACAGTAGGATCTGGAGTAATGCCTATCTCCCAACTTGATATTGACAAGGCTGATTGTGTTCTTCTTGTAGGAATCAATCTGAAAGAAACCTTTCCACTGATGTACATGAGAGCTTTACGTGCAAAGGCAAACGGTGCAAAAGCGATTGTAATGGACCCGAGGAAGAGCGTAACTGCTAGAGAACTTGGTGATGTTCACCTTCAGTTAAATTCTGGTACTGATGTAGCAGTCTTCAACGCTTTGATGAAAATAATCCTCGAAGAGGGATTGGAAAACAGGGAATTCATCGAAACTCGAACTGTTGGTATTGAAGCGTTACGAACGCATCTGAAATCACTAAAATTAGATGATTTAGCAAAGATTTGTGGTGTGCCTGTTAACGAGTTGAAGAAGGCTGCCCAGATATTTGCCAAAGCAAAAACCGCAACAGTGTTGTACAATCAAGGATTGAACCAACACATCACTGGAGCTGATGGAATCAAGGCCTTGGCTACGCTGGCTTTGATAACTGGGCAATATGGTCGACCCGGAGTTGGCCCGAGTCCGACACGCGGGCAGATCAATGGTGAAGGCACGGGAGATATGGGTTGCCTTAATGTGTTCTATCCTGGTTTCCAGAAGGTAGGTACACCTGCTGAACCTCACAAGAAATTTGCAAAGCTCTGGGGTGTCGAGAATCTTCCCGACAAACCAGGTTTACCGTATACTAAGTTGATTGAGCAGACCAAGTATTTGTGGGTAGTTGGAACTAATCCAATGATGGCTGCCCCTGACGTTGACAATGTGAAGAAGTCACTTGAATCGAAGGAGCTGTTGATAGTTCAGGATATCTTTCCCACTGAAACTGTCAAACTAGCTGATGTTGTTTTACCTGCTAGTGCTTGGGTTGAACGAGAAGGCATCCACGCCTATGTTGATAGAAGGGTTCAGAAAATAAACCAATTAATAGAAGCTCCAGGTAAGACAAAACCTGATTGGTGGATTGTACTTCAGGTTGCTGAAAGAATGGGCTTCAAGGAGCAATTTGATTTCTCAGCTCCACGAGAGATCTTCGAAGAAATAAGACGAGTTGTACCCCCTTACAAGGGTATCACCTATGAACGCTTGGATGAAACGCTTGGAGGTATTCAGTGGCCTTGTCCAACTGAGGATCATCCTGGTACAAGCACATTCTTTACTGAAAAATTCAACACGCCCGATGGACTGGGGCATCTTCAGGTTGTGAATTATATCCCTCCTGCTGAGCTACCAGACGAAGATTATCCATTCATTCTCTCAACTGGACGGACTATCTTTCATTATCATACCGGAACGATGAGTCGTCGGACTCCGAAGTTGAATGATGAGGTTTCAGGAGCGTATTTCGAAGTAAATCCAAAAGATGCTGTTATTCAGAACATAAAGAATGGCGCAATGGTTACCTTGACATCTAGACGGGGAAGCATCCAAGCAAAGGCGAAAGTGACTGATGATGTTCCAGAAGGTTTTGTTTTTCTACCATTCCACTTTAGCGAAGCTTGTGCAAATAAGCTGACGAATCCAGTTTTGGACCCAGCTTGTGGAATGCCTGAATACAAAGTATGTGCAGTGAAATTGGAGGTGCTCAAATGAGTAACACAATGTATATCGCTCGCGCACTAGATGCGAGTGTACTAGAAAGGGTAGAATCTGGAGGTGTAGTGACCTCTATTCTCAAGTGTGCATTGGAAACGGGCCATATTGATGGTGTAGTCACTATTAAAGCTAAGAAGAATGACAGATTTTCAGGTATCCCCGTACTCATTACAAATCCCGACGAACTTCTTGATACGATTGGATCTCTTCATTGCTCGGTACCAAACATTGCAAGATTTGTAAAAGAGTATCTTGATGGTGGTGTTTCTAAGAAATTAGCGGTTGTTGGAAAACCCTGTGATATCAGAGCAATTATTGAGCTACAGAAAAGAAAACAGATTGATGTAGACAATTTAGTTTTGATTGGTCTAAATTGTAGTGGTACAATATCTCCTGGCACCGCAAGGAAAATCTACAGTGAAAAGTTCAAGGTAGATCCGAATGATGTCGTTAGGGAGGATATCGATGAAGGAAAACTCACTATCTTTCTTAAGAATGGCAAGAGTAAGTCATTAGACCTATTGAAGTTGGAGAAGAAGGGTCTTGGTCGTAGAGATAATTGTAGAAGATGCGAAATCAAAATTCCAACCTTTGCAGATTTAGCGTTTGGAAAATGGGGGACTGAATCAGAAGAGACGGCTGGAATATTCATTGAAGTGTGTTCTGTGAAAGGTAGAATTCTTGTGGATCGAGCAATCGAAAAAGGTTGTATTGAAGTAGAAAAGGCCTCCAGTAGTAGTATTGCTCTTCGAGAGGAGAAGAACAAAGTCGAGGTTGAACGTGCCCTCAAACAGAGAGCGCATGATTTCGACCCCATTATGGCTATGAGTTCTCCTGAGCGACTTG
>JABCSP010000039.1 GCA_018238825.1 Candidatus Thorarchaeota archaeon
GCAGACTTAGTTCAATCAGTGCGTGCCAAGGTCTCTCTCAATGAAGATTCGGGTTCGTATCTATTCCATCTAGTGGGAAGGACTGACCAATTACTAGTTGAACTAGAATATGAAACTACTGAGGAGGTAATCGATCTCTTGCGAAGTCCGTTGACCAGGGGCGGTTATTATCAGGCAGAGGATGGTCGACTGTATTCTTGGAATCCCCTGAAGGACGTGTCATATGATGATGAGGTCGAAACAACAAATGGACTGTTGAGTCTGACCTTCCTTCGACCACGAGTGGAGAATGACCGATTTCTCAATGGAACGTATGTCCTTCCGAGGACTGCACGACACGTCATTGAAAGTGAGTTGGGTAAGAAGGTCATCATGGTGGCAACACCGGACCTGGTTCGGTATAGGAAGGGTGAGAAACGGTGCTGCAATGTCTGGTTCACGAAGACGAATCTTGGCGAGGGACTGCGGTCAATGGAAAAAGTATCCTGTACTAACTATGATATTGCATTACTCTTTGAATGCAAGCAGATATTTGATGTTGACATGAAGAAACGCCATCCAACATGGACATCAGTCAACCATCTAGCTGAGGTCAAGATTCCAGATGAACTTCTTCGTCGAAGTAGAATGGGATTGCATCTGGAGATCATAGGCCTCAGTAAAAGGCATAGGTTATCTTTTTAGTGGCAAATCTTACATATTTTTTTACATTTCACAGTAATGGCTATTTAGAAATCTGAAAGGTATTAAAACTGAAGGAACTGACTTATCAAAGAGAGAAATCATTGATGCGGAATTGGAGTGAACCACACAGTTTCAGAAGCAATCATCCGGGCAATCTCGCGGTATAGACGACGAACCTTTCTCTGCTGTAGATTGCTGTGTAATAGGTCCATAAGATTCGTTTATTCTTTATCTCTCATACCTTTGTAGCACTTTATAGGTATCACCAAAAGTCATCTTCTTATCTTATGACTAGGCGATCTTGACCAATTTTCAATAACCACTCCAATAATCAGTTCCCTTTATTAGGCATGAGGTTTACTTGAAACTAACTAATTGAGGTAATTAGCATGAATAGGTCAACACGTGGTAAAAGTCTAGTTATAGTAATAGGTCAACACGTGGTAAAAGTCTAGTTATAGTAATAGCTCTACTCCTACCAGTACTAGCTATGGGTCTTCCGAACATTGCAGAGCAACCATCCATCTGGATAGTATATGCCAATAGTCCTGATGATAGTATGGAGCTTGCTGCTCAAACAATTAGTGAAGAGATGAATTTGGCTGGTTTTAGTATACAAGAAACAATATTTGATCGATTGGATATCATTCCCTCTAAATCTGATGCAATAGTGTTAGTCGGACATGGACACTTAGAAGGTCTTGAAGTTGCAGGAATACTCGTATCTTGGGGTGAAGTAAATGATATTCTTACAGAACTAAAATCACAAATGATTATACTTCTTGCATGTAATTCCCCCTCGAATCCAGACTCGAATATATTTGGTTTTTCAGGTCAGATTGATGCAAAAGCGGGTGCATTATTATCTGCGTGGAAGATTTTGAATTCCATTTCACCACGAATTCAGCATAACATTCAATTCGAAGCTTCTTTTGAAGCACAAACGAATATGGAAAATCCATTAGGAACATGTGTCTACTTCGTTCATGGTTATCTTGGAAATGATGAAACATTCGATAGAATGATTGATAGCTTGGATCTTACCTTGGTAGCAAATTATGGTTCAGAAAATATTCTGAAGTTTTCTTACTTTGACGCCTATCAAGACTTGACAAAACTAGAAGTTCACAATTTAGAAGGAGGGATTTCCACTTATGCAGAAGATTTTCAAAATCGTATTCTCGCAGATAACCATCCTATTGGAACTCAAATCGATATTGTCGGTTATAGTTTAGGGGGTCTAATAACACGGGAGATGTTGCGGTTGTATCGACCGAATCTTCAATCGGAGGGTATCGATGTGGGAAGAGTAATCACTTTGGGAACACCACATAATGGAACTCCAATGGCATCCTCTAATCTTCTTCCAATAGGAGTAACTTATCTTAGCTCCTTTTTCACAGGTGAAACATGGTCCACACCTGTTTTCCATTCAGTTAATTATGAGACGCCCTTCATTTCCACACTAAATAGTGATCCTGAAAGTTATTCTAATGAAATCAAATGGTATACTATAGCTGGGGATAATCTTGGAACATTTGTCCTCCTACGCTCAATATTCTATTGTTCAAACGATGGTCTTGTACCCACTTTTAGTGCTGGTCTTTCATATGCAGAGGATTCAATCATCTTTGGCACACTCCATGTGGACTTGCCAGGGAACGACAATCAATCCTTTCCATATATCGAGGATTGGCTAGCTGGAGGCATCGACACTGATAACGATGGAATTATTGATGTTGAAGAATTGTATGTGATTGGTACAGATCCCTATGATAGTGACACTGATAATGATGGTTTATCAGATGGGGCTGAGTTGCAAGAGGAAACTGACCCATTGGATCCAGATACAGATAATGATAATTTATCAGATCCTGATGAGTTGGTAAAGGGAACTGACCCTTGGGTGTCCGATACTGATAATGACGGACTTCTGGATGGAGATGAGGTCCATATCCATGATACTGAGCCACTGATTTGGAGTACCGATGGTGATATTCTCAGTGATGGACAAGAGATTGCTTGGGGTTATGATCCTGATAATACTAACGACCCAATTAACGCACCAGGGCTTATCTACATAGCCAGGCAGATAAATGGTGTAACAGGGACTGTTCGAGCAAATCATTATACTGCAATGGATTACGTAAAGGTCTATGTTAAATACAAGAACAGTTATGGTCAATGGACATCCTATTACTACGAGGGGACCGACTCCTCACCCTATTATTATGGTGATTACTATGTATCTTGGAGTCTTCTCCAAGGGTATGTTCAAATGTGTGTTAGAGTTGACGCATATAACTCGGGTCATCTCCTCCTCGGTAGAGATTATCAATATGTCACATTACCAGGTAGTGGTGGTGGCGGTAAGCCTGGTGGAGACCCTGTACCTGACTGAGTGAACAGGAATGTGAAAGAGTGATGATGAAGAAACGTTTTGAAAGATCAACT
Organism: Candidatus Thorarchaeota archaeon; assembly: GCA_018238825.1. GTDB lineage: Archaea > Asgardarchaeota > Thorarchaeia > Thorarchaeales > Thorarchaeaceae > SMTZ1-45. The sequence goes on from JABCSP010000039.1 coordinate 3,139, forward strand.
ACTAGACTGTTGGCTTGGGTTGCCCTTCTCTTCATCTTGACTCCAACAGCTTCTGGTGTAGTCTTTCTAAGCACTACAATCACCGGTTTGTCCTTCATCCCAGCACAGAGTGAAGCCATTTGGGAAATCTTAGAACATGACTATGTAGTGAATGGTGCATCCCCACGGGACATTAAATTCATCAACGCTACTCACGGATGGGTTATATCTCAGAATGGATCAAGTCTGGGGGATGGTATTATTCTTCATACTCAGAACGGTGGTGATTCCTGGCAGTTGCAACATGCCAACAAGTCCCAATATTACCGCGAAATCATGATTATTGATGAGAGAACACTTTGGGTAACTGGTAGAAATGGTCTGTGTCATACTGAGGATGGCGGATTATCATGGAATATGACCTATCTTGGTGATACTAATGATGCCTTCTATGGAATCTATTTTATCAATCGAACCCATGGTTGGACCGGTTCTAGTTTATATCTTTACAAGACATGTGATGCTGGTCTCAGCTGGGAACATGTTGATAACTGGACATTTTCTGACAAGGCAAGAAACTTCTATTTCACTTCTGCAAACGAAGGATGGGCAATAGGATTCTACGGTATTTATCACACTGGAGATGGTGGTGATACTTGGGAGAAATCTTTCAATCGAGGTGGATGGTCAATGTCCTTTGTGAACGAGAATGAGGGTTGGGCAGTATGTGACAGTGTGCTTGCTCATATGGTTGATGGAAGCTCTTGGGTTGAACAAGCGCTACCTCAAACCTCCCCCATACCCCTACTGAGTCCCTATCTTACGGATATTATTTTCTTAGACAAGAATAATGGTTGGATTGCTGGGGATGAAACAGAGGTAGCGTATACTCCCAACGGTGGTTGGGACTGGTATTCTCAAGAATTTCCTATTGATGTGCGCGTCAAGGCGATGGACTTCATCAACGTAACGCATGGTTGGGCTGTTGGGTCTGATGGAAATATCTTTCGTACTTCACATGGAAACAGTCTTGGTAAACGCCTCTGGACTGGAATGACCGACCCTCTGATCCTCACAGTTGTAGGGGCTTTCGTTGCAGTGGTAGGGATAGTTAGTGGAGCACTCATTCGTCTAAGACGGAAGAGAAGAACAATACCAAATTTGGCTTCGGAATCTCCAGGTATTGAATGAGAAAGAAATGAACTCGTGTTCATGAATGCAATACAGGTCTGGACAACTGCCCACTTCGTACTTGTCACCAGCTTACGACGGTAATAGGTATGGAAAACTGTCTTCAAACCTAGCGCTCGAGAACATTTGTTAGTAATGCTCATAGTAATTCACTATTCATCGAAGTCGAATGGGATCGCATCTGGAGATTAGAGCCCTCGTTGAAAAGGATAGGTCAATTTGAATAGATTTATCAATTTAGATTCGGGAATGCGCCCAGAAGCTCTTGGTCATCAGAAGGTAGTTGATTAGATAATGGCAGTTGACAAGAAGACGCTCAAAGAGTTATTCTCAAGAACTCTAAAAATAAGACTGTTCGAAGAGAAAGTCTGGGATTTATTCGGAGAGAATATTGTTCCTGGAACATTACATCTGTATCTTGGACAGGAAGCAGTAGCAGCTGGTGTAACTACTGCACTCAAGAAGTCAGACTGGATTCAGAGCTCTCATAGAGGTCACGGGCATGTCGTTGCAAAGGGAGCAGACATGAACGCAGCCCTAGCAGAACTATTGGGTAAAAAGACAGGTTCTTGCAAAGGAAAGGGAGGCTCAATGCACATCACTCAGTTAGATGTCGGTGTCTTAGGAGCAACTGGTGTTGTTGCATCAGGACTTCCAATTGCGGTGGGCGCAGCACTTTCATGTCAGATGAGAAAAACAGACGAGGTAGTAGCCTGCTTCTTTGGAGATGGAGCTTCAAACAATGGAACTTTCGGTGAATCATTGAATATGTCCGCCATCTGGAAGTTACCTTTGGTATGGATTGTGGAGAACAACTTTTACGCAATGGGAACTCCGATAAAAATGACCTGTCCAAGTTCAACTGTTGCACAGAGAGCTGAGGCATACTGTATTCCGAGTAAGGTAGTTGATGGAAATAACGCTCTCGAGGTCTATGAGGCAACCATTGAAGCCGTGAAGAGAGCAAGAGAGGGTGGCGGTCCAACTCTAATCGAATGTCAGACATATAGAATGAAAGGACACTCTAGATTCGATCCTGCAAAATACCGACCTAAAGAGGAAGCTGATTATTGGCTTAGTGAAGAGAAAGATGCTGTAAATGTCATTCAGAAGATTGCTATCGAACAGGGTGCAATCACTGAGAAAGATGCTGACAAGATAAGAGCTAAACTACAGAAAGATGTAGACAAGGCTGGAGAGTTTGCGAAAAAATCTGAATTTCCAGAACCAGCAGAAGCTCTGGATGATGTCTTTGCGGAGGCGATCTAGATGGCGGAAATTACATACAGAGAGGCACTCAAACAGGGACTCCGTGAGGAGATGCTCCGTGATGAGCGTGTATTCCTACTAGGCGAAGACATTGGATTGAACTGGGGCGGCGCCTTCAAGGTTTCAAAGGGTCTTGCAGAAGAGTTTGGTGAAGATCGAGTTCGTGATACTCCCATCTCAGAAAATACAATTGCTGGAGCTGCAGTAGGTGCAGCTATCACAGGGATGGTACCTGTTGCCGAGATAATGTTTGGAGACCTTATTACCCTGGCAATGGACCAAATTTGCAATCAAGCTGCAAAAATGAGGTATATGTTCGGAGGTCAAACCTCTGTACCCTTAGTCATCAGAACAGTCTTTGGTGGAGGAAAGAATTTAGCTTCGCATCACTCACAAAGCCTAGAGTCATGGTTCATGCATACCCCAGGTCTCAAGGTCGCAGTACCTGCTTTTGCATCCGATGTGAAGGGATTAATTAAAACAGCAATAAGAGACCCAGACCCAGTTCTCTTTGCTGAACATAAGCTAGTTTACGATAAGACAGAAGAAGTTCCAGATGATGAGGATTATCTGATTCCTTTTGGCCAAGCTAAGGTTCGTCGTGAGGGAGCAGATGTTACACTTTGGGGTACATTTCTCATGTTGCACAAAGCACTTGAGGTGGCTGAGGAACTCCAGAAGGAAGGAATCAGTGTTGAAGTGATCGACCCAAGAACGCTTGTTCCTCTTGATACGAAGACTCTCATAGAGTCGGTCAAAAAGACTGGAAGACTGGTACTTGTGACTGAAGAAACAAAGACCGGGGCAACAACTGCAGAAGTTGCTGCTATTGTTCAAGAAGAAGCCTTTGACTGGTTAGACGCACCAATAAAAAGAGTGAACGCTCCAGATACACCAGTACCATTTAGTCCGCCACTGGAGAATTTCTTCATTCCTGACAACAAGAGAATCGCACAAGCCGTCCGAGATATTGTATAGGTGATAATTATGGTTACGACCATGATCATGCAGCGTATGAGTGTCGCAATGGAATATGGAGTGATACTCAAATGGCTCAAGAAAGAAGGTGACAAGGTCAAGAAAGGAGACCTTGTTGTAGAGATTTTCGGAGAGAAAAACGAGTTCGAGCTCGAAGCACCAGGGGATGGTGTCATCCTGAAGATTCTATGTGAGGTCAATGATGAGATACCAATCAGCGAACCTATTGCATACATTGGAAAAGAGGGTGAAGAGATTCCAGATGCCAGACCAAGAAAGCTAAACGCTGCTACCACAACTTCACCAGCTACGACAACAGATTCAATAACATCCAGCACTAAGACCGCAGTTGCTCAAACAGCTCCACCCAGTACTGAAACAAGACTACCTGGTGGAAAAATCAAAGCTTCTCCAAGAGCTAAAAAGAAAGCAAAGGAACTTGGAGTGGACCTATCCATAGTGGTTGGTACTGGTCCAAAAGGAAGAATCGTTGAGAAGGACGTCATTGGCGCAAAGACTGCAACACCTCAAATTGCTCTCTCTGATGATCGAAAAGTAAGCAAAGTAGAAACCATGACTCCACTACGAAGAACAATTGCCAGAAGAATGACTCAGAGTGCTTTGAATCCCCATATCACCATGATAACAGAGATGGATATGACTGAAGCAATCACTCTCAGAAAGGAACTCAATCTTCGTGTAGAGAAAGCTCATGGAATACGGGTTTCGTTCAATGACATCATTGTAAAGGCTGTAGCCGATACTTTGGAACTCTTTCCAAAATTCAATGCGACTCTTGCGGGTAATGATCTTCACATGTTCGATGATGTGAATATTGGTGTAGCAATGGCTACTGATGATGGTTTGATAGTTGTTACAATCCGAGAAGCCAATAAGAAATCAATCACCGATATTGCTATCGAAACTAAGGAGAAGGGCAAGAGGGCTAAGAAGAACAAACTTACTTCTGAAGAGATGACTGGAAGTACATTTACCGTTTCCAATCTAGGACCATTCAAAGTAGATCTGTTCATCCCCGTGATCAATCCTCCAGAAACTGCAATCTTAGCTCTTGGGCAGATTAAGAAGAAACCAGTTGTAGTTGACGATAAGATTGTAGTCAGGTCTATGATGATGGCTTCTTGCGCAGTAGACCACAGAGTTCTAGATGGTGCACCTGCGGGCCAATTTCTTGCAGCTTTGAAGGAAACTCTAGAGAATCCCTACATGATGAAGATGTAAATCTCTGCAAAGCATTATGAGCTTTCAGAATTATATCCCAAATGAAAAGAGATGATTAACTCAAGACAATGTCCAAAATGTGGTGGTACACAGATAGCTGGACCACACAGAATTTTCGGTCAACATCATGTTAGAATAGATTTACCAGGAATGTCAACAGCTACACTTGAAGCATTAACCTGTGCTGATTGTGGGTATACCGAGTTGTATAGCGATAGAATGGGATTGAGTAATATTAAGAGATCTGGAAGATTTCTCCAAGGTCGTCAATCAGATTCCCCTCGTTCGTGTGCGTTTTGTGGAACTAAGGTTCGTGCAGACGCAACATACTGTTCAGAGTGTGGGAATAACATCTAGCTGAAATATTCAATGATTAGGCGTTTTCGCCAATTTGAATCAGGTGGACCTTAAATTGTAGAATCAAGACAATATCCTGCACGTACAAACGTGTCAAACCTCGATTACGACATCTGCTCCGCCTCAATTGTTGCTCTGAGGCCTTCCTGCCGGTGGTGAGCAACTTACTTTAGCCATCGGCTCTACAACAGATTAATCAGATACAGAACGTATCACTATCTTATGTCTTGGCGCTTATTGAACAATCAAGGTTCTGATGTTTTTCACAACCTAGCTGTCGATGAAGCGCTTGCAAAAACGTATCTACAATCTGAAAATAAACTCAATACTCTGCGATTTTGGGAGTCGGACAAGGCAGTTGTTATTGGAAGGTTTCAATGCGTACACAAAGAAGTGAATCTAGATTTTTGCAAGGAGAATAGTGTATCAATTGCACGAAGATTCACGGGAGGAGGCGCAGTCTTTCATGATTTAGGAAATCTGAATTATGCTCTTCGCCTGCACCAATCCCACGACTACGTACCTAGAGGTCTCAAAGAACTCTATGAAACATTCATTGGAGCAATTTCAGATAGTTTGAACTCTATCAATATCCCAACGAGTTATGATCCAGTAGGGTCCTGTATAAGAATTGGAAAAAAGAAAATCTCGGGAACTGCAGGATGGATTAAACGGGGTATTTCATTTATCCATGGAACGCTCCTTATTGATGCAGACCTTGAGATGCTTCAAGAGAGTCTGAATCCTCCAGAGGGACAGCCAGTTTTTCTTCGAGATAAGACTAGAATTAGATGCATGGATAGTAAGAGAGATACTGTCACAAATATTGCACATGAAGTAGAAGATTGTCCCACACGAGATGAAATTCGTAATGCTATTATTGAAACGTTAGCTGAGTTAGCAGGAACCTCAATTGATGAAGGAAATCTAACGCAAGAAGAGGTCGACACTTCACAGACTTTATATCATTTACACTATAAACAGGCATTATGGAACATGGGAACTCCATCCCGTGACTGATTAGTTGAGGTACATGCAATGACAGATGACGTCGAAAAAACTCTGAAGAGTTTCATGAAACACTTTGGTGCACTGAACAGAGACATCCCTGATGCAAGGAATGCATTTACAGATTTGCAGAAAACTGTGCACAAAGATGGAGCTCTACCAGCCAAATTCAAGGAGATAATCTGCATAGTAGCATCCATCTTGTCACCATGTGAAGAATGCATGGTCTTTCATACAAAACAGGCACTATCACTAGGTGCCACACGTGAAGAAATCATGGAAGCTTGCTCAGTTGCCATCGTAATGGGCGGCGGACCTGCAGTATCTCACATTGCAGTGGTACAGGATTGCCTTGATGCGTGGGCTCCAAGGTAGTCAGTTCAATCAAATTCTGTGAATAGCACTTTGATTGCTTTCTGACTCTCCATCAGCTCGAATCCTTTCTCCCACTCAGCTAGTGAGATTCTATGTGTGATTAAGGGAGCAACATCAATTTTCTTTGAACCCATAAGACGAAGAGTTGTAACCCAAGATGATGGAAGTGTCCCCCAAGTTCCAGACATTGTTAACTCCTTAATAGCCATGATATCAAGATCAATGTTTAGAGATTGGCCACGTATTCCGAGAAGAGTTACATGACCCGCTACTTTAACGAAATCCAATGCTTGGTTGCAAGCAATACATGCGCCAGATGCTTCGATAACAACATCTGCACCACGTCCATCACTCTCATTCATAACTGTCTTGACCGGATCAGAGTCAGCTTGAACATTAAGTGTCATATCAACTCCAATCTTCTTTGCAATGTCGAAACGCCACTGGTCTGCCGACACTCCGGTCAAAATAACTTTCCCAGCTCCCATGGATTTTGCAACTTGGGCTGCTAGAAGGCCCATCGTTCCAGGACCCTGAACAACAACAACATCTCCGGGGATGATAGGAGATTTTTCAATAACAGAGTGAACAACGCATGCTGTAGGCTCAGCTAGTGCAGCTTCCTCCATTGATACACCTAGAGGAATCTTGTGAATGATATATTCTGGTGCGGTAAGAAATTTTGCAAAGCCACCGTTAGCAAGGGATGTCCCCAAAATCTTCTTGCCATCAGCTGTACATCGGTTCATGTGTCCTGTTTTACACTGGTAGCATTTTCCACAGTATTGAGTTGCCGGTGATACAACTAGATCACCAACATCAACCTGTGTCACATCAGGTCCAATTTCCACAACTTTTCCTGAATATTCATGCCCGAGTACAACAGGTGGGGTATAGAATGCTTGATCATGCTTGATATGGACATCAGTACCGCAGATTCCAGCTGCAGCAATCTCAATCAATACTTCATCCTTCTTAGGACGAGGTTCATCAATTTCTTTCAGTTCGAGATTGCCTGGACCTCGTGTAGTCTTCATAAGTCCTCTCAATAATTATGACCTCAAATGAATTGTAGAAAAAGTCCTATAGAATCTTATGGATGAGCCTGAAAATTATAATTAACGTTCGAGAGAATTGAAGAATTGGTCTGGTTCACTTCCTTCATCAAGCGACCGGACTCTGAAACCAGTACCTTTCTCACCACGAAGTTTACTAGCTGTTTGTGCACCTACAAAGCGTCTTCTAGCTGGAGCTTCTTTGCCTAACCAAAGAAAGACATTCTTCCCTTCATCATCGATTACACAAAGTACACTATCGGAGGTCATACTGTTCCTGTTGATGCATACCTCGACGGAGGTTCCATCATCCTGCATTTCTAACGCATTGACCATTTAGATTTCCTCAAATCGGGTAAGTGGCACATCAACAGATGGTTGTCTGTTGAATCCCCCACAAACTAGCTAGTGAAATACTTTACTCACGAATGTGTATATATTATCCTAGCATGATTTCCCATGTGAATTTGACTAAGAGTGTAGGTATTACCGAGCCAATACGTTAGAAGAGTGTTCAAACTTTTTCAAACTTAGCTCGTAGGGTTCCGCCACAATAGTTGCATTTGGCCTCAAGAGGTCCGGTCCAATCTATGCCTTCTTGACTTATTGCAGCACCGCAGGAGGGACATTTATCTGGAAGTCTTACTGTGGTCATTTCAGAACCATCAGACCGGGTTTTTCCACGATGTCGGTCAGGAATTACGAATGGTGGAGCTTCCATGGTGAACCCTCTGGCAACTCCTCTTGCAATACCGGCGCCACTACGACATACTGTCACCGCAACGCCAATAAAAATCACAATAAAGATTATGAAAATTATGAAGAACATAGTCATAAAATTATCAAAGAAGGAAAATGGATCCCATAAATCGAACTGCAAACTATCATCGCCTCAATTAGTATTTTCAATTCTATCATTGATTGACACCTTATTACCCTTTTCACTAATCTTGATTTTTGAACACTTGATGTCGGCGGTCCCCAGTAGCCGAATAGATTACCGCTCAATCTGCCACCCTGCACATCCGGATCAGCATCTGCTCCTGCTGATATGTTACTTTTCCGGCAGAGTAATCCATTGGCATCGCTGAGATCGCTGTACCGTACCGTGAGAGTAGCCGTCAGCGCTTGCTGATGGTAGTTGTCCCAGCAGAGCACATCGATCCGCCACATCAGCGTTAGATTTGAGTCGTCCTCGTAGCCGACCTTTGTCTTGTCAAAGACGGTATCGAGCGTGCATAAACTGGTGTTGTTCGTGAGATAGAATGTGTAATTCGCTGCTGTCGATTCGTTGTTTGCGATGGCTGCGCCGTTTGAGTCGTTGATCCTGATGTCGAACTCTGGTCCGTCCCATGTGAGATCATTCCCGATCATCGTTGTGTTC
>JABCSP010000364.1 GCA_018238825.1 Candidatus Thorarchaeota archaeon
ATGGATATTGGAACAAAAGGGCTATCTTTCTGTAGGACCTTATATACCTAGAAGAGAGATTATTAGATGTAGAAAAGATTCCAAGACGAGAGCCAAGTCTAAGGATCATTCTATCGTCACCGTCAGTTGGCCGGGGACAATAAATGCCTGTGGAAAGGCTGTAAGACTTTGCGATTCCTCTGGGATTGTGATGCTGCCTTGATGAATCAGGAACCAAACAACGATTCCGGACTTGATGTCCAGGATTGTAGAGGTTTTGGGCAACGGTAACGTAAATTGGCGGTAATCCATCCGTCCTTCACCTGTTTGAAACTGAACTAAGGAGCCCTGCTTTTTAATGTGTCGTCCTTCTGAGAAGAAGCTACTACGCAATGTTAAAATACGCTCAATTGTGCCTTCCAACCGGTAGTAAAATACTGCCCCTGATTTTTGATGAAATCAGTATTATCAACAAATAGAAGGTGAAGAACATGTCAGCAGAGCGTCAAAAGCTACGACGGAAGGTCGAGCAGCTAAAGGCATACCAAGGACGCCACAGTTCATTCACCACGATTTATTTACCACCAACTAAGAATCTTATAGATGCTATCAGCTTTGTAAAGTCAGAGCTTGCTGGTGCTGATAATATCAAGAGTAAGCAAAATCGTAAGCATGTTTCAGACAATCTCAACGCAATACTCAGTGAACTTACAAGTATCAAAAAGCTACCTGAGAATGGTATGGCCTTCTTCTTTGGAATTGAAGAATCCGGAGGAACCGAGGTGGAGATCCGTGAAGTTGTCATTCCATTTACTCCAATCTCACAGTTCATCTATCTCTGCGGCAGAGAGTTCGTCACTGAAGAGTTAGAGAATATAACAAAACCAAAGAGCTTGGTTGTAATAGTTCTAATTGAAGGTGGCAAGGTTACTGTTGGTTACCTTCGTGGTAAACATATGGAGCTCATTCGTGACGAGGACTTCTTCATCATTGGTAAGACAAGAGCAGGCGGTCAGAGCGCAAAGAGGTACATGCGTCTCAGAGAAGAAAAGATGATGGAGTTCTTCAAATTCGTTGGCCGATTACTCAACAAACTCCTTCTGGATGATTTGGAGAATGTCGATGCGATTGTCTTAGGTGGAAATACTATCAGATGTCAAGAGTTCTTGGAGAAAGGAGACCTCGACTATAGACTACGTGAGAAGGTTGCAGAAACAATCATTTCAGTTAGTATCATTGATGAAACTGGTCTCTATCAGGCTATGAAAGAAGCCTCAAGGATTCTTCGAGAAACCGAAATCTATGCTGAACGTCAAGCCTGGGATGGCTTCATGGAAGATCTGATGAAGGGTCTCAATACTGTGACTTATGGAAAAAATGAGGTAATGGAAGCTCTTCAGGCAGGAAGAGTTAGCACCCTTCTTATCACAGAAGAACTTGCAGACCAAATGGATTCAATATATGATGATGTGACCGAGTACGGGTCAGAGTTACTTGTGTTCTCTAATCAAACAGAATCTGGTGCACAGTTGAAAGGTTTTGGTGGAATGGCCGCACGCTTGCGCTGGTAGACCTGATGTAGCTACCTATCCTTTGGGATCTTTGGAATCTCAACAATAGTGATGATATCTTCAATCCATTTTGCCAGCTCTTGTCCTATCTCGTTAATGTAATCCATCAATGATTGTTGGTATTTTGTTACGTGTTGTTGGTCTAACTTCTTTGATTTGTCGATGAAGCCCTTTACTCTCTTTGGCAGACCTGCTATCCATCTTCGCAAGGTGAGTTCTGCTTTTCTATCTTCCAGAACCTTCTTTGCAGCTCTTCTTTTTCGTTTGAGATCAATGAGTTCTTCTAATAACCGTTGGACCGCAATTGTTGAAGCCACTAACTCTTTTGCATCTAGCTTAGCCGCTTCGCTCCTTTGTGTATAGTAGACCCGCTTGAGGTCTCTCTTGCTAGTCATAACCAAAGTAAGAAGCTTGTTCAATCCATGAACCATGATAGTCTACTTCTCCTTAACCGTTTAAAGGTCTGTGTTTTCAAATCGCTATTCATACTGCAGAATAATTGCATTTGCCATTTCTAGAATAAGGGCAAGGTCGACATTTGGTTTCAGTTGGGCTGGCTTTTGGGCGTCGCTTCTTGTACCAAACCTCATCAATCCTCTTCAAATATTTTGTAATTTCTCGCTGGTCAAACTGCTGAGAGAAAATACTTCCTTCTCCACAATCCCAGCATTTCTTGGGGTCGTTCCCAAATAAGCACCTCTTAGCTACATCTTGAAGGCAGTATATTACCACTAACTTCGTATCACTGCAGGAAACTCCACTTTCGGATAATGCAAGAGCATATAGACCGGCTTGAAAGAAATCCTCTTTTTTTGCCTTCTCGGGTAAGTAGCTGACTGGAAATTTATTTTCGACAATCAGGTCAAGAATTGGAACTTCTTTCCAGTGGAGAATTGCACTATCGAAACGTCCTACAAATCTATGAGCATGTGATCTTACTGATTCCTCACTGAATCTATAGTACTCGTTCGTCTTAGGACGGCCCGGTTTCAAGTTCAGAAACTCGTGGAGGTCCCATGGAGATGTCTTTGCATTTCTCAACTTACCTGTCACAGTGATGGTTCTGAATCCCACTCGAACGAATCCAATAACTACGACAATTCCTACAAGGCCCATGAATAGAAGAAGATTCAGAATAGGATCCATGAGATTACCCAAATATCCACAGATACCCTATAATGATTATAGCAATGATGACTAACATTGGGATTATCTGATGCTGTTCCTGCAAATTGTTTTCAGAAGTTGCGATACTATCATGGAGTTTTGACCCATCAATACTTGCATGTGTTTCTCTCTGTCCTAGTTTTTCCTGTAGATAGAATCTATACTCGCAAAGGAATTGTACCCTCAAATCTGATACGTTTCTGAACTTCGAGAACGAGGTTCGCTCATCTTCTGTAAGATTCAATTGTATTCATTGTTTAATGCAGTAATATCCCTCAAAAAGACCACAC
>JABCSP010000365.1 GCA_018238825.1 Candidatus Thorarchaeota archaeon
ATAATGGAATGGTAATTGCAAACAAAATGAGAGCCAGAGGCATGAGTACTGCGAACATAAAACCTACTTCGATACCAGATGATACGACGATAACGAGATTAGGTACAGAACCCACAAGTGAAGGAATTGAGGCAAAATTAGCAACTATGACTTCAGAAATCAAAACAGGTCTGAAATCCATATCAAGGCTCTTGCAAACCTCTACGGTAAAAACACCCATAACTAACATTGTTGGAAGTGGATCTAAGAATAGAGAGATTGCAAACACAAACCCCATGAATGTAACAAATATCATTCTTGGATTTCCATGTGTCCTGTGAATCAATACCAAGGCAATGTACTGAAACATACCAGATGATGCAGCAACTGCTACGACAATGAGCATAGCTGTAACGAAGAGTATGGTATCCCAGGGCATAAGCAGAACGAAATCACCAAATGTGAGACCATTGTAAAGATACAGAACTCCACCAACAAGTGACATTGCAAACAGGGCTGTCGCTGTTTCATTCACCCTTTCTGATACAATCACCAGCAGGGTTACAATGAGAATGATAAGTACAATTGTACCAGCGACGTCCATCTTGAATTCACATGTGTATGCCCTACTATTAAACCACTCGTGATATACATTGTTTCCGATGTAGTAGATTCAGGTTAATGACATATCATAGAGAAATCCATAACTTGGTTTTCTCAATACTTAAAACAACAGATTATAGTTGATAGACCATGGCAAACGAATCAGGTGGGAAAAAATGCACATTCATGATAATTGGCATAATTGTCATAATTGGCGGTTTCTTTGGTGGCTTCATGCAGTTCTTCTGGATGGACGACCTTGACATTAGTATGATTCTATTCTATGTCTTGGTTATTCCAATAGTTAGCTTTCTTATTGGTGCGGGTATCATAGTGTACGGAATGAAGGATTCCATGCAGGCAAGTAGACTAGGACTATTTGGTTCGAGATCCACTCGTACTGAATCAAAGGAACGGACATATATTCATGAGCCACCAAGTATATGCAAGGACTGTGGAGCAAGTTTGAGTGGTGAATCTATCGAATGGGTCGGACCTTTGTCTGTTAAGTGCCCATATTGTGGAGCAACACATGCTACAGAAAAACGTGAAGTCTAATCGATAACAAGTAGTCCCCTGTTGGTTTTAAAAAATGTTCACATTTTTAACTTCTCAGGTCTATGGATATTAGGATGGGAGAATTTCGTTGAATAGAAGTACTCGAATGATTTCTTACTTTGTTGTAACTCTAATGATTCTTGGTTCTCTCCAGGTGTTTACTTCCAATTCTAGTAGAACTCCAGAACTAGCAGAAAGTTATAATCTGTCAAGCACAGAGATTGTAGATATGCTACCAGACCCTGATTTTGACCAACAACCAGAAGCTGTCATTATCGGTAACTCTGGAGAATTCACTGCGTTATACCCTGAAGTAACAGGAGATGTGGATAGATACGCTGAACTAAAATGGACTCATACTGCAAATACTGCTCTTGATTTTGCTGGTCCCGACCCTGAAAATATTATTCCAGATTACAATGACTTTGTCTATGTGTATCAAGAATTTGATTGGTCATTGAATCAGAGACCAATTGATGCAGACGTTTACATAAATTATAGCACCTATCTCACAGGGAATTTTGCAAATGAAGCTCAGGCGGGGAACCTAATGTTCCGAATCTATGTATGGGCAATTGACTCATCTGACAATTGGGTAAGACTCTATGAATCCAGAGCAGCAGTCTATACTGAGATGTACCAAATGAAAAGATTGAATCTGAATTTCATTAATCTAGCTGTTATCTTCGATGGCATGGTTGAGCAGGATGGAATCCAAGAAGATCCTGAAGATAAGGTAAAGTTAGCAATAGGATTAGCCCCTACATATCGATTTGAATCCTACGATGGTACTGAACCATGGACCTACTTTGATGGGTCAGTCAGTGTAAGAGTGACTTCTTGTGATTTCTATGCTTATGTGGAAACTGAGGATGATCCGAATTCAATTTGGCAACCAGAGTACAATGTGACATATGGCACTACGCTTGGACATGCCTTTCCAAATCATCCAAATTCATCGGATGAGGTAGAGAATATGTGCTATGGTATGGTCACTGGAGATGATGGGTCAGTCTATGTTACAGGAAATACTAGGTCAAGCTATGAATTTTGGATTCAAGATGGTTTGAGATATCAGAGTCAATTTCTACTCAAGTATGATCCGACATTGAACCGTATCTGGGCAGTTAACAATGATAATATGACCCAAGTGCGCTCTATGACATACCGGGATGGGTTCATCTACACAACAGGATACATTCATACAGATGCAGAGATGAATAACTTGATAGTGACAAAATGGTCAACTTCAGGTACCAACGTATGGGAAAAAGAATGGGGTGCACAATATTCCCAAGTTGGTATAGCTGTGGCGGTCCATGCAGATGGGTCAGTCTATGTCATTGCTAGTGATTATGGTTTTATCGGGTTTCCTGCCTACCAGAATACTAGTATCCTGAAGTATAATAATGATGGAGTTTTGTTGTGGGATAGACAATCGTCTTGGATCTGGACAACTATGGATTTTAGAGGAGATTTGTATATTGATGAGGACTATCTATACTATCTTCGACCGTACACTCTCGCAATTCTAGATTTGGAAGGAGAATATGTTACAGGTCGTTCAACACGAGCAGCAATACCTGATGGAAACGGTGGATTCTTCTCAGCTACTCACGAATTAATTCAAGGTGTAGAAGAAAGCTCACAGATCGTTTTAACACATTCAAACTCAACTGGATATCAAAATTGGAATACAACATACATTCGTCAATGGTCAAATGGGAAATATTACTCTTACAGACCGGTTAGTATGGCTCTGACTCCGGATGATACTTTACTTTTGTTAGTGCACAGCTATTATCTCAATTCAGAATTCAGGGTACTTACCTATGATTTTCAAGGTAACTTAC
>JABCSP010000366.1 GCA_018238825.1 Candidatus Thorarchaeota archaeon
AGCAGCAGGAAAATCTAATCTCGTTTCTTTAAGACTTTGTTGGGCGATGCTTAAAGCCATCCGCGGCTCTTTTAATTTTATTATGCCAACCTGTACAATTGAAAGTGTATCAGACGAATCCCGGCGATACATTTCAGCCAATACAGTTTCAATATTCTCTAAGTGATGGATTGAATATGATATACACACTGTATCGAATATATTGTCTTGGAAAGTCATCGTTTCGGCGTTCATTACTTTGAAATTCACTGGAGCATCTTTGAGTTGTTCTCTTGCTTTTTCCAATTCATCTTCTACGATATCAATACCAGTGAATGAGTTATAGTCCAATAGGGTCTTCATTAACGTGTCAATGAAGTCACCTTCCTCTGTGCCAACATCGAGAACATCTCCTGCAGAGATGGTTCCAAATTTCTTTCTGACCTTGAGAGCTCCAGATTCTCTAAGTCCAGCAGGTAAGTTTGCTATCAATTCAAAATTCTCCCAACAAAAATTGGACAAAATTCGGTCATCAATCCTCCGAACAAATCAGAATCAGGTCATTTCTTCTTCTTCATCTCTTCTTTGGTAAGTTTCACGCGGGATGCCACATCGACCCCGTCGTTCTCAGCCATTCTAAGGAGAAGTGGAATCATGGAAAGATCAATTGAAACAAGATATGCTAGCTTCTTGCGTGTGTAAACTCTTGCACCAGCAGTCAATAATTCCCATAGACGCCGGTATGAATACTTCAGCTTCCGATAATCATTCTTCAAAATATTGAAGCCATTCAAGCTGCCAATTGCATCTCTGATCAATTGTTCAAAGTGTTCAGTGTCAAGGGATATACCCTCTGAGATGAAAGACCCATATTGAAGATCAAACATGGTGGGTCTCATTCCACTCACATTACCAATGTCATCATAGCTAATCACGAATGATGATACTTTCTGATCTGTGAATAATGAGTCGAGCTGGTCCTTCACAACTTTTCCAATACTTGTGTTATTATGAATCAGATACAATGTGTTTCCAGCAATGAGTTGAGCTGAAATTTGCGCAAATGATTTGATTGCCTGGTCTTGTTTTTCACCAAAAGAGCTGATTATGGAGCTTAGATTATGAGTTTCATCTTCAGCGATTGAAACTTTGTCACCCTCAATTGAATCACTTTCTTTGACCTGTAGTAATGATGGGTACTCAATACCTCGTGCTTTGAGGTTCTTATCCAGATAGACTAGTATTGCGTGCTGTGGGTCACCATGTATTGAGAGAACTGAAATGAGTCCGGTTTTTGCCTTCTCTATATCTTCTTTTGTCACCTCTAGAGGTACATTTTGTTTACATATGGTGCAGAAGGCATATATTTCCGGGGACTCTTCATCGCTCATTGTATCTCAACCTGAATAGTTCCTAATATTAAATATATCCGTGTGTTATCTACGATTTTGGTACTTTCTGGTATTTCATACTATGCGTAGCGTACAATACTAAAGATTTTCATTCTATTTAGTAAAAAAGGGAAATTTAGTCCGAAAAAGTATTATCTATCCAGCTTTAGTTTGAATACCTTCTCAAATTTTTGAACCTTGGGGGCAATGACGTAACGGCAGTAACCCTGATTGGGATTATTTCGAAAGTAATTCCTATGGTAGTCCTCTGCAGGGTAGAACTTTTCAAAGGCAGTTATCTCGGTCACTATCGGATTTTTCCAAGTTTCACTTCCATCAAGTTCACTCTTTAATCTCTCAGCAATAACTTTCTGTTCTTCAGTATGATAGAAGATGGCGAATCTATATTGCGGGCCAGTATCGTTACCTTGACGATTCAATGTGTTTGGAACATGAGTGTTGAAGAATACCTTGAGAAGTTCCTCAAAGGAGATTTGTTCAGGGTCAAATTCAATCTGACAGACTTCAGCATGACCGGTTCGGCCAGTAATTACTTGCTCATAGGATGGATTCTCTACGTTACCACCAGAATACCCAGAAACAACTGATTTCACACCGTTCAATTGTTGGAACAATGCTTCAGTACACTAGAAGCATCTAGTTGCTAATGTCGAAATCTCCATATACATCACTCATTTTGTATGTTAATCAACAACAAGAAAGTGGCAATTGTTCTCAACTATAGGAAGATGGATTATCATGAATATTCTAGGAATCAATGGAAGCCCAAGATCAGGGGGAAATACAGAGATTCTTCTTGATGCGATATTAGCTGGAGCACAAGAAGCAGGAGCAACGGTTTCGAGTGTGAAACTCAGACATCTAGATGTGTCGCCTTGTCGAGCATGCGATGCATGTAAGCGGACGGGGAAATGTATACAGAAAGACGATATGCAGGATTTACTATCCAAGATGGAAAAGAGCGAAGTTTGGATATTGGGTACACCAGTTTATTGGTGGGGAGCAACAGCGCAGCTTAAAGCATTCATTGATCGTTGGTATGGTATTAGTCGGGATATCTTCAAAGATCGCAGAGTTGCTCTAGTTATTCCCTTAGGATCAAGTGATCCTAGCACAGCTCAACACGTTCTAGGAATGTTTGAAGATATTTTTGCAAACCTTGGAATGAAGCAAATTGGTACTTTACTTGCTCTAGGAGTATATGAACGGGGAGAAGCCAATAAACGGTCTGATCTAATTGAGGAAGCCACAAGACTAGGAAAATCAATTGGTACAATCAAGTAGAATTTGTATCTTCTATCTCAGTTGATGGAGAAATATAAGAGTCTTCAAGTGTAAGTCTGAAAAGGGGAGAATCGTTGGAAAAAAGTAGGGATGGAGAATGGGAAGAGCGTTATAGACATGAGCAGTCTAAGAAATCAAAAACGGTCTATGCGAATTTGATATGTTATAGTGTCTGGGGAATTACAATTGTATTTTTAGGGCTCATGTATGCGAAGCAAGGATACGATGAACTCTACAATCAGGCTACTCCCGAATCGACCTTCTTCACCCAAATATCTTCTTTCTTTCTAATC
>JABCSP010000367.1 GCA_018238825.1 Candidatus Thorarchaeota archaeon
CTCCTTCTCAATCAATGACTGAATACCAGTTCGAACATCCTCACTATCGCTCCCGCCCCATCCATCTTTCTTGATTAGTTCTTTGAAATTAATCCCATAACCTGTGGATCCACGATAGTTTGGATCAAGGACATTGAATCCAAGAGAACAGAAATATTGTATGTCAATATTGAGGATTTCTCGAGAATGATACGTAGGGCCACCGTGAATGTGGACAATTGTTTTACCGTTAGATTTTGAAGGTTGGTAGAGCCATCCGTGAATCATTGTATTGTCAATAGAAATCCATCTAAAGTCCTGAGCAGTAGTTAGTTCCGCTTCAGAGATACCGCTTCCTCGAAGCATATCGGTGAGATACTCGAACTGCTTAGTATCTGGTTTGAAGGGATTGTATTTCACCAGATTCATAGGACTTGTCGAACTGTAATATACTCCAAGCCATTCGGTCTGACTGATTGGAGATATAGGCAGAAGATTGCCACGGAGTGGAGTGGCATTTGTAATTGTTTCATGCTCGAGGTCATAGATGTACGATTTGCTCCGTCCTTCACGTTCTTGTACCATCACGATATGCTTACTGTGTTTCGGAATACGAATACGATCATAAGGTTCTCCTTCTTGTGGAACAGCCAACCATTCGGTCTTCTCATTCACTGGATTGTAGAGACCAATTGCAAACGAGTCATGGCGTTCTCCGTCAATGGTGTCAGTAGCAAATGCGACACGTCCATCATAGGTCCAGTCTGCTGAAACTTTAGCTTTGGGTCCAAAGTTCAGAATTTCCCTATCCTCATTTCCATCACTTGATGCAATCCAGCATTGTTCTCCTGATGGGTCCTCGTCAGATCGAGTGTATAGAACATACTTACCCTTAGGGTCGATTGATATTCTTGTTAAGGAAGGCTTGTCAGGTCGTGCAACTACGGTTTTACTTCCAGATTCTAAGTCCTGAACAACTACACGGAAAGTTTCGGTTTCTTTCTTTCTATCATAATCATAATTTACCGCATATGCAATAAAGTCCCCTTGTAGACTAAATAAACCGCCCTGCATAAAGTAGTCAGGTTCCTTTGGAGTTAGCGGTAGCATTTCAAAAGGAGTATCAATAAAGACTCTATACAGAGTCACACGTTCATTTCTAGCAATATCTTCTGCTACAAGGATGGACTTTGAATCTGGAGCCCAATCAGTTAGAATTGTCGCTTCGGGAGTCCTTGTGAGTGGAACCATCTCAGTATCTCTTTTAATACTCCCAAGAAAGACATCGTAATTCTCTTGAATTCGGTTAACCGTCAATGCAAAATGTTTTTTCTCAGGAGAGAGAAGCACTCTACTCATTTCAGGTATTGTCATCAATGACTCAAGATCTAACTTATTCGCAACATGCATGGATTTTCCATGCACAAACCTGATTTTACATCTTTTGAATGTCCGTTTTATCTTGAATATTGAATAAGCGATAGACCAACGTTGGTTATCTGTGCTTTTTTCCATCAAATTCCGGTTTTGTTATTGTTTCCTCTTCCATCTTAGTAGGTTTGTGTCTATCGCGCCACTCATCAAATGTCATACCAAATTTGTTTTCTACATCGTGTCGATGAATCGAGTTGTAAGTACAGAAAGGAATAATCCTACCATCCGGAATCGCGTAGTTGATTGGACAATGTTGTACTCGTTCGAGATCCATATTGTAAGCATCCATAAAATGCATAGTTCCAATCATAATGACACTCTGCATGAATTTTGCAAGACTATCATACTCAGCTTTCTTTAAGAATAAAGTAAGTAAATGTTTGAGCATACTTTTCTTTTTGAAATGTCGGACCAAGGCAGCCAGTTTTAACTTGGATCTCACACTAGGTTCTCTCTTACCCTCAGCATATAGGTTGGATATTTCAACTGCAGTTTCGATAAATTTGTCAACATCAACTACATTGGTTATCGGTTCATATTCACCATCCTCGTTGATGAAGATGAATGTAGACATCCCACATGCAGCATGACAGCCCAGTTCCAATTGAGGGTACCCACTCATAAGACCTTGAGCTCTTCCAACTGGGGCCATGGATGGTACTGTGTACCAATCATCGGGTTTGATTCGACCATTTGTTTGTTCATCAATGTCGTGGATAAGATCGGGGATAGTAATTCGCATCTCTTTACGCTTCTCATAATCAATACGGCCAGTAATACTAACAGGCTGGAAATTGACACCCCTGACGACATCACGATTTTTCACTGCAATATCTATAAGATCACCAACTTGATTATCATTCAAGCCGCCAACAACAGTTGGTACCATGACGATAGATTTGAAACCTAATTCGCGAGCGTTCTGGATTACTTTGTCCTTTAAGGGTTTCATGTCATATCCTCGTGCTACAATGAAAGGTTCAGAAGTCGAGCCATCATATGACAAGTATAATGTCGCAAGACCAGCATCAATCAGCTCTTGGAAATACTCCTTACTCTTACTGAGCCGGATTCCATTAGTCGCAATCATTACACTACTGAAACCTAAATCTATCGCCCATTTGATATATTGAGGGAGATTTTTGCAGACGGTTGGTTCTCCACCTGCAAACTGAATAGCTGGTGTTGGTACTGGCATATTTCTCCGTAAGTTCTTCATCATCTCAAGAACCTCATCCGGAGTAGGCTCATATACTTTAGAGTCCTTATCTGCTGCCAATGCAAAACAGATAGGGCAACGAGTGTTACATCGGTTAGTAACATCAATTAATGCTAGAGCAGTATGTGATTTATGATTTGAACATAGACCACAATCAAAAGGACACCCCTTGTTTACCTCAGTTTGAGGATTGTCAATACCAACTGTCTTGTACCAATAAGACATAGCTCGTTTCCATATCTTTACATCACCCCAATAGACTTCAATGAACTCGCCATGTTTATCACATGATTTTTTGTACATGACTTTTCCATTCTCTTCATAAAGTGT
>JABCSP010000368.1 GCA_018238825.1 Candidatus Thorarchaeota archaeon
GGAGAAGACGAATTCGAAGTAGTACCACCGGGTGAAAATCCAAGCAGTTCTGATAAGATTGCAGTAGAATACACATACGAGGCTAGTCACGATACTTGGATCCAGATTGTTAAAGGTGAACTAGATCCAATACGTGGTCTTCTCAGTGGGAAATCCAAAATTCAAGGAAACATGGCTAAGGTTCTCAAAGCAACTGATGCTGCCAAAGAACTTGTTAGAACTGCCAGTATGATCGATACGGAGTTCTACTAAACACGAGAGTGAACCAAAATGGATGATGCATCACAAGAAACCCTATTCTTGACTTTCAAGACTGTGATTGAAGATGTCATCGCGGACAAACGTAAGGATCCCAAGAACACCAAAACTCTAGATGAATTTCAAGCTAGAATAAACATGGGTCTCCATGTAGAAGAGGATTTCATTCTATGGGTGAACTTGATCGCGGATAACGGCAACTACAGTTTCAACAAGGGTATGTTGGAAGAGTACGACTTGGAAATTATTTCTGATCCTGAGGACCTGATGTACTTCACCAATGGTGAATACTCTACAATGAAAATGATGATTACTAAGAATCGCTTTGGTAAGAGAAAGCTTCGAACCAAAGGTGGAACAACTGGCCGCAACATGGGAATCTTACTCAAACTACCCAAAATCATTGTCTTGGAGAAAAAATAGGAGTACCATCGCTTTGGGAATAAAGCAAAAAATTATCATGGCATTATTCAAGAAACTAGGCGTTTCTAGAATCAAGGGTCTCCTCACGAAACAGAGATCATTAGGCACCATGCCTGATATGTTGCTTCCAACATCAAAGTCCCCAACAAGATTTGAAATTCAACTTGAAATGATGAAACTGATGGAGGAAGGAAGTGATATCGTGCTGCCGAACACATTTCCTGTAAGATGTATGCTATCAGTCATGAAAAATATAAATCTCTCAGTTGATTCACTTGACAAGAACCCAGTAGGTCCATCTGCCATTGCTTCTATAGAGTTCTTGAACGAGCTCAGAACATTTGCACAATCACATGGTGTTAATCCATTAGAATTTGTCAAGTTACCAAGAGACCTAATCTTTCAACATATGGGGGTGCTCTATGATAATGCAATGATCCTTGCAATGGAGATGGATCAAGAATTAATCGACAAAGCTCCAAGCCAAGAAACAATGAATATGGTTTTTGAAACATATGATGCACTGGGTATTGCAGCAAACAAGATTGCTGAATTTCTAAGAGCAAATGGATATGCTGCTCAGGCTGACCATCCTTTAGGGGGATTGGTTCTATTTCCTCCATTAGCTCAGAAAGCTGGGATTGGGTTTGTTGGAAAAAACGGTCTCTTAATCACGCCAGAATTTGGACCAAGAGTTAGACTTGCCGCTGTCTATACCAGCATTGAGAATCTACCATTTGCTGAGCAAAACGATCATTCATGGATTGCTGATTATTGCAGTTCCTGTGGCCTCTGTATCAGAGGATGTCCTCCTAGAGCAATTCTCAATGAATCAATCATACATGATACTGGTCAAACTACCAATATAAAACAGGCAGAGTGCTTCGAGTATTTCCTTCGAAATTATGGGTGCTCTCTTTGTATCAAGGTTTGTCCATTCAGCAAGAAATCCTACTCAGATATCAAGATTTCTTTTGAGAAAACACGATGATATCATTCCCCGAAGAAAATGGAATATATTTATAGTGTCAAGTGCTAAACTTTTCTCTGAAGTTGCATTTGACAATTCCTTTGAGGAGATTGTAAAGTAAATGACAGATGATAAAGACAAGAGTACGAAAACTGGATTTTCATTTACCATGAAAGATGGAAAAATCAAGATCGGTGATGCATCAGATTCAAGTGAAAGAGAGGCAAAGAAAGCTGAAAGAGAGAAGCAGCGAGAAGCAAAGAAAGCTGAGAGAGAGGCCAAGAAAGCGGAAAGAGAGGCGAAGAGAGCGGCCAGGAAAGCTGAGAGAGAGAAGAAGAGAGCAGATCGGAAGAAAAAGAATTAGTACAATGAAGAGATGCGATAATTCTATAATATCATTCCTATGTTTCTGATTGATCCCAGAGGTGTAAGTATAGATCTTTGCACCATTTCAATCCCGCATCATTAGTTAGAGCAAAACCAAGATAGTCGGGACAACCATCCTTTGTTGGAAAGGACAGTAAGGCCTTCTTCTCAGACATTACGAGTACTAATTGAACCGACTCAATGAATCTCTCTTGTGTCTGAGAATGTCTTCCCATAAAATTCGGGTCATGTTCAAGATGGGGTCCTTGACTTCCAATTTCTTTGGGAAGAATTACTCTAAAATTTACACCTCTCTGAATTGCCTCTCCTATAAGAGGCAATGTACTTGCGAGTATTTGGTCAGAGAGTATCCATATGATTTCTTCTGAATTTCTGATGAGGTCCTCACTTTGTTGAAAAGCTTCCATGACATGACTAGCTTTGTTGTATTCCTGAATTAGTCCGAGACCGTATCGAAACTCTGGTGGTAAACACGATGGATCATGGGTTGAAAAGTATTCAGAATTAATTGCGAGAAAATGAATTTCTGGCATAAGTGCAAGCAGCTGTTTTCCAAAGGGTGTTAGTGAATAGGCACCATCCGAGTTTCGTTCAACAAGCTGAGCTTTTGTCAGTCTTTGGAGGTGTCTTGAGGTTTCCTGAATTGTTTGGTCAGATTCTCTTGCAAGTTGACTGGGTTTGATACTCTTCTCTTCAATCCACATCAAGATATCGAGCCGCGAAGGATTCGAAAATTCAAACAAAAGTTCTGATATTTTTTCTGTTGATACCATAATTACTACTCACCAATACTGATTTTTCAGGATTGTTCTTTAGCTTGAGTTATCTTCTTATCAATCATAGGAAACCTGAATCAAAATGAATGCTCTGATATTGGATGGTTCAATTGAAAAAACCGCTTTTGGTGAGAGATCAC
>JABCSP010000369.1 GCA_018238825.1 Candidatus Thorarchaeota archaeon
CTGCAAAGGTGAATCTTGCTGCTTTTTCAGCGGCTTTATCCATATACCCCGCAACAGATATGCCAAGAGAATCATTTAAAGACATTGGGCCACCATTTTTGATAATAATGTCACAATCAATCAAATATGTGTCTGCATAAAATGTGGAACCATTTCTTAACATGTCTGCTGATGCTGAGAGAGCACTGGCATATGCATCTTCTACGGTCAATGCACTATCCACTGCCCACCACACTCGCTGAAGCACCTGAGCAAAATCATTTGGTGGTTTGATATTCAAAGAAGCTCCGCGAAGTAATATTCCATAGAGATGAGTATGAGCCGTTATCAAACCTGGAATGACTACACACCCTGAAGCATCGATAGTGGTGTCAGATGAACTGCGAGGTTTTCCAGAGCCTATCTCTGCGATTTTGCCATTGGAAACCCTGATGTATCCATTCTCATGAATAGTGCCTTTCCTATCTGCTGTTACTACAAGTCCATTATAAATCAGGAAATCCTCGCTCATTTCTTTTGCTTCCTTACCAATTATTACTGATGTAGCCGCTCATTAGTCTTACTAGATATGTCTACTACATCTCAAAATCGACATAGCTAACAGTACCTTCACTAGAGCGATAAATGATTCCTTGTTCTTCAAGTTCTGCAAGTGACTGGGTGAACTCCTCTTCAGTTAAACCAGCTTTTTCGCTCTCTATTTGAATCATTTCTAATGATACTTCTTTTCCTATTTTATCTGACAATTTTTGTAGAACTAGAATGAAGCGACTGGAGGCAGGAATAGTTGGATCATATTTTTGCGAGCTTGTATCATCTATAATGACAGGAGTTTCTGGTTTTGATGATTTTTGCGCTCCTAGAAGTGCTGCAAGTAATATTGATTTATCCTCCTTTTTCAATTGTTCTTCATTATCAGGTTTCTCTACTTCTTCTTCCTTCGTGAAATCTGCTAAACTTACACCTTCAGGGTCATCATCCGTGCTTTTACTGGTATCAAGTTCATCTTCCATTGTTGAAACTCTTTGCATAATTTCAATCATTGGATCTGATGCGTCTCTCTCAATTCCCAACCATTCAACATCGATATCTTTGTTATCCTGGGTTGCTTTGAGCAATTGAGTTCTGAATTGTTTCTCAAGGCGTTTTCTTTGATCTTCAATGGTTGATTCATCACATGCTGTTATTCCAAGAAGTAACAATGTTCGCTCGGCTTGAGCTCTAACCCTTGCATGGCTCTCAGCCATCAAATGACTTAGAACTGTCAGAATAGATATTATCTTTGAGGATTCAATATTCAGATTCTCAAGTAGTGCTTGTTTCACTTGCCACTTAGAATCTGCAACAAGTTCCATCACAAGTCCTGATGAAACTCTTATTCCATTCATCGCAACTGCTTCTGCTATCTCTACCCTGTCTTGCCATTGACTTCTTCGTAGGAAGACAGCTAGAAACTTCAGGGTCTGTTGGTCAACCATGCCGCAGATGTATGGGAGTAGGTCTCTTCGTTTCTTGGCAGCTCCTTCACAGAGTAATTTTGTCAAACGTTTCCTATCATTTTCAGGAAACATACTTATTGTTGGTACAGCACCAAGTGTTATCCCTTTGATATTGTCTCGGATTTGTTTTGTTACCCAATTCTTACCCGGTTTGCCCAATCCAATCATTAATCCAAACACAGATGGTTGGTGTTCTATTCCAAGAGTTTCCAGATTCTTGATCCAATTCTTTTGCTCTATTGGGGATGCTGGACCTCCTGTTTGTGAGAACATTTCATGAATACCTTGGAGTATTTGTTCTCTCTCTGCTGGATTCATATCCTTCAAAGCAACAGTGAATTCTGAAATATACGGACCATACACATTCATACCAGCAACTGTGAATGCTGCTTGTCTAACATTATTGTCGTTAGATGAAAGTAGCTCCATTGCTTTAGGTAGGAGCAAACGATTGTTAGTTACAGTTGCAAGTCTCCCAACGGCGTCATACATTGTTCCTAGATTTGGCGAGTCTATATCCCATGCTATCTTTTGCAATGGTTTGAGGAACTTTCGTTCTAATGTGTGATAGTTTGAGGTCCTAGCCTTCTTACTCATTTCTTTCGACCTCTTGTTTTCTTGGATTTCATTTTCTTAGGAGCCTTAGCTACTTTTTTCTTTTCAGATAGAAAATCAGTTAGTGGTGTTTGATCCCCTTTGGATGGTTTGCGTTTGATTTTCTCTTCTTTCTCTTCATCTTCATCAAAGACTGGTTGGCCGTTGAGAGTGACTTGCTCTGTTGGCGCTGGAGGTTTGATTATTGAACTTCTATTAATTTCGATTTCAACTAATTGTAATTCGTATGCTTCAAGAAGCGTTTCTACCCGGGGATCCTTCGAATCAATCTTTGTTTCCATAATCATTTGTTCACGTAGGAATTTACTTCCGCTGACTGATTTTTCAAGTTTGGCAAGATTCATCTGTCTCTTTGTTACCTTTGGTTTTGCCTTCTTGAATTTCTCCCATTGTGCTTCTTCAATTCGTGGTATCAAGAACCCAAAACCATCACGCTTGAGTGCTGAAGGTGTCAAGTATCTCGTACTGCCTTTCTCAATCAATTTATCCGCAATATCAAGACAGAGATTTCGAACACTTCGTCTACCTAGTTTCCACGTATTTTCTGTTGTGAATGATTTGATGATTTCAGTCGTACTAATTTCGTCTATTAGACCAAAAGAAAGAATATCTAGTGCACCAAAGACCCCTGCTCTAAGTAGAATCAGTGTTTCTGAAAGTTTGTCTTTTGACGATTCTTTATTGGTGAACGTCTGAATGTTCTTACTGACCTTATGCCAAGGATTGTCGTTTTTATCTGAGTAATATCCTTTGATCAAACTAGCTACGGTCTTCATATCCCCTCTCTTACTAAAATCGCATATCTTCTGAATGTAGGACATGTAAGCAGGAGTTTTGC
>JABCSP010000040.1 GCA_018238825.1 Candidatus Thorarchaeota archaeon
GTACGCCCCGATGTCACCCCTCGAATTGATCACTTTAGAGTCTGAAGAATTACTCAACAGTCCTAAGGTAAAGAAGCAGTGGCCCCAGATTGGTGAAGACATCAAGATTATGGGAACACGAATCGACGATAAGATTCACGTTCAAGTAGCCGCAGCTATCATTTCCACTGAAACCAAGGACAAGGGCGAGTATGCCAATGTCATGGATGCTATTATTGACCTAGTCAAAGACCTCTCTGTGAAAATTACAGATATGGAAGTGGACGTCAGTGTGAACACTGCAGATAGTCCTGCAGATGATCTCTATTATCTCACAGTCACTGGAACATCTGCCGAGCATGGTGATGACGGACAGGTAGGTCGAGGAAATCGTGCAAACGGTCTAATCACACCTTACAGACCAATGACTCTTGAAGCAGCAGCTGGAAAGAACCCGGTATCACATGTTGGGAAGACTTACAATGTTGCCGCCCGTGAAATCACAGAACGCGTTTACAAGGAACATCCTGACCTTGCACAGGTCTACTGTTATCTCGTAAGCCAGATTGGAGCACCTATCACTGAGCCAAAGGCAATCAACGTTGAACTCTACGGAGATTGTGATCTGGACAAGGTAAGAAAGTCTGTCGAGTCCATTACTGATGAAGTAATTGGCAAACTACCTAGTGTCTGGAAAGGCTTCGTCAAGAGAGAATACCAGCTCTGGTAAGAATTTCAAAATAACAGAGTAGGATCATTAGTGTCCTACTCTAGTAATTCTTTTTCAGGAACCAAGAGAGCAAAATCTGCAGAAGTATATATTCATTCAAGAAGAATTTGACTTGAGGTTGCAATCTAATGAGTGAGCAGCAAGAATACAAATTACCGGGAAAAAAAGAACGACTTGGTTTCTTTGGTTATGTCATTGGACTTTTCATCTTTTTCCCATTGATGCTTGCTCTGAATCTTGTTCCCGGTATCAGTGATATATTCCATCTATTTTTCTACGTGGAACCCGGTTATACTTTGGCGTATTTTCTATCACAAACGTTTCCGTTCTTTTTGGCAATACCTTTCTTCTTCATTCGTAGAAAGAAAACCAAAATCTAATGGAATGAGAACTTGCCCTTTCCATGACCAATTCTCAAACCCAAGCGCCAACTAGAATTCACAAAATAATAGAAACGAGTAGAGTACTAACGAGTACCCTACATCGCTCTTTCTATTTCGTTAGTTATCTATACCAAGGAATTTCAGGAATGCCTTGTTGTTCATTTTGCGACCAAGAAAATCTTTGACCATTTCATCGGGGTCTCGACTACCGCCTGGTGCAAGAATCTTCTCTCGATATTCAAGACCAGTTTTTTCATCTAGGCATCCATTCGCTTTGAACTTCGTGAAGATGTCCTCAGCGTATACTCTAGACCAGAGATAACCGTAGTAACCAGCTTGGTATCCTCCCATGAGATGTCCGAAGTTAGCATCAGGGGTTGTGTCAGGTGGAATTTCAAACCCAGTAATTTCTGCAAATTTCTTGTACCACTCTGCAGTAGTATCCTCAACTGGTGTAGTATGGAAATACATGTCAATCAATGAGTAGAAGATTTGTCGTATTGTAAGAACACCAATATCAAGTAGTTTCGCATCCAGCATTCGTTTTAGAAGGTCAGCTGGTAGCTTCTTGTCCGTATCCTCATAGTGTCCTGATAGGAGTGTGAGAACTTCCTCTTGCCAAGACCAGTTTTCGAACATGTGTGACGGTGTTTCAATGAAATCGGGCAAGACACCGTCAAGTCCTAACGCAGCGTAGTTCGTGGTGTTAGTAATGACATGCATGAGATGTCCAAATTCATGGAAGAAGGTCTCTACTTCAGAGTGAGTTAGCAATGAGGGTTGACTCTTGGTAGGTTTCTGGAAGTTCGCGACCATTGAAGTAATTGGTAGCAATATCTTTCCATCTTTGAAACGCCTATCCAGAAAATTGAACACTGCATAATGTTTGAACTTACCTTCTCGGGGATAGAGGTCCAAATAGAATACACCCATTGTATTTCCAGAAATCTTGTCGATTACTTTGAACTCCTGAACTTCCTCGAACCAGACATTGCGATTCTTGATTTCAATGAATTCAAGATTGAGCACTGTTTGATATACCTCTAGAACTCCATTCACGACTCGATCCATGGGGAAGTATTGCTTCACCTCATTTTGGTCAACTGAATATTTTTCCTTCATCAGCAACTCATGGTAGAAGAAAAGATCCCAAAGCTCAAACTTCACTTCATCCACTGGAGTACCAGTATTCTTTGCCTTCAACGCCTTTAGTACTTCAAGTTCCTTATCCTTGAGGGGGATGAGCTTTTTGTTCAAGTCGTTCATGAAATCGAAAATACGATCAGGTGTTTTTGCCATCTTGATACTGATTTCATATTCTGCAAAATTATTGAATCCAGCAAGTTTTGCTAAGCGATCCCTCAGAGCAAGTGCATCAGATAAGCGCACACTGTTCTCTTTACCACCTCGCTGATACTGAGCAGTTTGCATTCTCTTCCTTGTTTCTGGATTCTTCGCATAATTCAAAACTGGAGTGAGGACGGGATAATCCAATGGTAGTGGATAGACATCACCATCTTTCTCAATATGCTCATATACCTGAGGAGGCACTCCTTCAAGTTCCACCTCCGTACATGGTACAGTTGTAGTAATCTCATTGAGAACCCGACTATAGTCTGCGCTAAGTACCGTGATGTTGTTTGAGATTTCAAGGAACTCTTTGCGCTCATCATCGGGTAATCCTGCACCACGATGTCTAAATTGTTCAAGAGCTTTCTTGAGAAGGGTTTTATCCTCGTCTCCGAAAGTATCAGCAATCGACTCAAGTTTTGCAATTACATCATAGAGGTCCTTTCTACCCCAGATTTCATTTGAGAATTTTCGTGCTTGTTTCTCAACATTATCACATACATCTCTTTGAGCTTTATCTGTAGATACATACTTCAAAAAAACCAAGGGTCCCAATGCCTCACCCACAAGAGCGCTGATTTCTTCAAAACCCTGAAGAGTTGCAAGGGTTTCTTCACCAGTAGGAGTCTTAGCAATCGTATCCAAAGCCTGTTTTGCGGCCTCAATTGTATCATCCGCTAAGGTCTGGATTTTCGATGGCTTAATTGTCCAATTCATTTTGCGGATTATCCCATCGTCTGTCATAATCTGCTGGGATAGTCTTTTTCTATTTAAGGGCGTCTTTACACGCTATTCACTCAAATTCTCACTCTATTTGTAGAACTTGGAAAGGTAGACTTCCTTGTAATATGTTTTTTAAGGGCTCAAGTATAGAAATCAATTAGGTCAACCCTAAACGTCATGCTATAGGGTTGTAAATTATCAGGAGAATTAACATATGGGCAAAGTCACAGACCCAATTGCTAAGAGAATTAGAAAGAAGGCCGCCAAGGACATCAAAGGAGGTTTCTTTGGCAAGATTACCCACTACATCCCAGGATGGCACGGGTATCAAGAGAAGAACGAGCGGCGCGCCGCTGACAAAGTCCTCCGTGAGTTCATTGCAGACCAACTTCGTCTTGTTAAGCAGGACTTAGAAAAGCTGCAAATGATGGTCGTCGATTACAATCTCAGCAAGACTTGGGAAACCTTCGACAGGATGCTCAATCTTACAGATAAGATAGAGAGCGGAATCAGATATGCGGATTACGGCTACGCAGCCTGGGGGTCCAAGGAGAAAATCAATGAGAAAGAACTCGACCAAGTCTACGAGTTTGATGCAACACTCCTTGAGGATATTGGTGCCATTAACGATGTCGCCGAAGAATTTCAGGAAGAGATGAATCAAGGCAAGTTCGATGAAGCCTGGAATTACACATTTCGTATGTGGACCGTCATGCAGCGTCTCGAAGAGAAATGGAATCAGAGAGAAGGCTACATGAAAGGTTACCAAGATTAATTTCTATAAATGGATTGGGAGCTAGTCTCCCATCTCCATCATTCTTTTTCTTAATCTAGATGATTCTATTCGTCAGCCCGGGCCTTATCGAACCAACTTGGATGTTTTGCGATCGCGTCTTCAGCATTCAGAACTGTAATCTTCAATTCAGGAGATTCAACAATTTCTAGCTTTACGAACTTTGCGGCTCGTTCAATCTTGCCATATCCGAGAAGGTTCTCAATCTGCTTTATCTTTCGAGCTTCGGTCATAAACTCAAGTGGATCGTCGATAAACTCGAGGGCATCCCAGATTTCTTCAAGGAGAAAGAATACGAGCTTATGTTCGTAAAATGGAGCAGCCACTTGCTCAAGGACTGAGTCAATCATTCCTCGATCCCACTTCATGGTCCAAGTATCAATGATATCATAGAGAGTCGTTGTCATGCTAATTTGTGAATTACAAAGTGAACCTAAAAGAATTCCTCTGGAAATAACCGAGCAATGAATACTACTTGATACCAAGGTCTCTCAGAGCACACTGTATCAGGGAGATATTTAGAAGGCGATTACATGACCCACACGTAAATGAATCAGGTCCCATCCATTCAACACCAGATTTGAAATCGAGAGGACTACCACAACTAGGACATCTCATATCTCTACTTTTTTCTGAAGACAGGAATTCTCTGGTCACTGATCGAAAGTGAGTTTCTCGTGGAACCATCTTCGAACTTTCAGCGGGAGCAAAATCTCTAGTTGGTTTCTGTTTGAATTTATCCATTGGTGAGGTCTCCATTTAATGGATACATGAATCTTGAACTATAAGACTGAGCAATACGCGTAAGGGATCATATGCACTCGTTCCAACTACCTGGAAAGCGAATAAAGAAAGGAAAAGGAGGGAGTCCTCCCTTTCCCAAGCTATTAGATACTTACTCGAACTTCTTTGCGATTTTTGACATCCCATAAATATACAGAATGATCAAGAGAATCGCTCCAAGGTTAGAATTACCCAAGTTGGCCATACCCGCAAAGAATCCAATGGATCCGGAGGTCCATGGAAGTGTTGCAGTCCAATAATTGAAGATGGATGCGTAGAGGGCGTATGTTATGGTGTTGAAAGTTATGCCTATCAAGAAGCACAGTACCATGAGCATGTAGAAGATCTTCGCGAGATCATCGAAGTAGCCGCCAAGCTTCTCAGGCAAGTACATCTTGAAGAGGTTGAAGAGACCGTATATCATGAGACATACTGCAAAGGCAACCATGATACCTCCACCTAAGAAGATGAACTGTGGCATAATATGATTCATACTGGTATTCCCAATCATACCATCAATACCAAGTGGTCCAGCATATATGAAAATAGCAATTACTAGCAGTAACCCTTTCACGAAGTGAAAGAGATTCCTGACTAGGTCCCAATTTCCTACTCGGTCCTCAAGAAATGGTCCAATGAAGAACAGAAGACCAACTATAAGAACTAAGACTGCTGGAATTGCCATCAATGGTTCTAAAGCCATCCATATCGCCGAATTCAGGATGAGGGAAAGACCAAGACAAAGCCATGCCATTGTTTCCTTTTCGATTGCATAGTACAACGGAAATAGGAGCCCAAGCACTAAGCAAAAATAGTAAATCCAAGTCAGTCCTACATTAGTAAGTACATGCGCAGACAAATATGTCCACGGTAAATAAATCAAATAGAACAGTGCTAATGCAATAGCTGACATATATTGGATTATCGTTTTGAAGTCAAATTCGTCACTCAATTTAATTTTCTCCTTGGCCCAAAGGGCCCACGCTATGACGATAAACCATGCCAAAGTAGTATAAATCGGTGTTGTTTTTGTGATTTTCAGTTCGGTAATAGTCGAACTCTAGGGGATTTTCGTGATTATCTTTACTCTCTTTTGGCGCGGTTCAACTAATAGAACCATTTGTTCAAAGAATAGACTCATAAATCATTTTACAAATACAATAGATTGGTCAACTTGTTGAATATTACCCAGCTTGTGTATTGAGGAGCACAGGCTGATGTTTATACATAATCAACAATGTGAATGTGGGAGTCGAATCATGTGAAAGTGGACACGCGGTATATACTACTTGGTTTCGTAGGTATCATACTTCTAGTTTCTGCTATGGCAATACCATCATTGCTAACTAACGATCAAAGTAATCCTTATGATGGTCCTGCAGCTTCAGCAAAATTAGGGTCAATGTTACCTGATGATGTAACGATTGAAGGATCAATTATCGACAGTTATGTTGACATCTTGTATACAATGCGCTTCGACAATAGCGAATCAGCAACTGCATCAGAGGTCAACTGGTTATTTGAACTCCAAGAGGGAATCAGATTGAGCAATGTTTCAATCGTGATTGGGAAAGTCACATACTGGGGACAAGTAATGCCAGAACAAGCTGCCATAGAGGAATACAATGCAAGTGTTGAAGCAGATGAGAGCGCCTTACTTGTTGTTAAATCCGGAGATGGGTATCTGGTTAGTCTCAATTTGGAGAACGGAATTGAAGCCATTGTCGATGTCAAGATAGAGGGACTACTAGCAAGAAAATTAGGTCTCTATTCTCTAGATATTCCTATCTCAGGGGGAGTTCCAATCCAGACCAATGTAATAATAGATCTATCAATTCGTTCAAACTTCGACTCAATAGCAGGCTACTCAATCAAAGGGTTGCCTTCGTTCACAGCTACAGATTTGACAGATGGTATTAGTATTGATTATTCGAGTAATAATATGATTCTCATAGAAGAATTAGAAATCAGATATACTTTGAATCGACAAATTGGTGGAAGTCAACTACTAACATACACTAATGGAACTGACAACTTCTTTGTCTATCTTCTAGCACCTTCGATAACTGAAGTATCAGATGGAGCTTATCGACAATATGTTTTCATACTGGATAAATCAGGATCAATGGGAGGTAACAAAATTGAACAAGCACGAACTGCTTTCAATTCAATGATTGAAACACTTCGGCCCAATGA
The DNA here is from genome assembly GCA_018238825.1 of Candidatus Thorarchaeota archaeon. Classification (GTDB taxonomy): domain Archaea; phylum Asgardarchaeota; class Thorarchaeia; order Thorarchaeales; family Thorarchaeaceae; genus SMTZ1-45. The sequence goes on from JABCSP010000040.1 coordinate 6,938, forward strand.
TCTATTTAATGTCGTTGCGTTCGATAACGAAATATCAACACTTTGGGTCGAACCGCACTCTGCTTCTGCATCAAGCATCGAAGAAGCACAAACTTGGGTTAACAATATTCAACCAGGAGGTGCCACGAATTTCCATGGGGCTATGATGGCTGGTCTAGACACGATGACAACAGGAGATAATGTAAAAGCTATATTGATGTTGTCAGATGGATTACCTACTGCGGGAGAAACTACAACTACTTTAGGAATCTTGACTGCTGTTGATGCAGCTAATGATCTTGGGGTTTCAATATCGGCTGTGGCTTTTGGGTCAGATTCAGATGAGAATCTCATGGCGAATTTAGCTGCTCAAAATGATGGTTTCTTTGTCTTCATCCAACCAACAGCGGATGCGGCTGCAGAGCTCGTTCAGTTCTACTATGAATTCGCAACACCAATTGCTTCATCGTACGCAATTGAATTTGGAGGGGTCCTAGATATGAGTACTCTGAGGCCTTTGGACGAATCACCTATCTGCTGAGAGTTGTCCAGCTTGAAGGAGAAACACCATCTCTAAGGGATGAGATTATCAATCTCGGAATGCAGTATGGAATCATTGTCGAAGGATATACAGCTCTTTTGATAACAACGGACTACATTCCTGGAGAAACTGAAACTACTACTTGGGCAACTACCATCACCACTACAACAGGAGCACCCCCAGCATTTAGTGCGACCCTCCCAATTACTGGATTTGCTGTAGGTATACTCGTTATAGTTGGTTTGATTTCAATAGTAATTTGGAGAAGACGAACGTAGAAGTTGAATGAAACCCAATCAGAGGAATCTGTAGCTCTATGCTACCCCTCTGATTTCCCCTTTTCCTCACTTCTGAGCCTAATTGTTACTTTTTCAAAATTGGTGTCAGTTAAATAGACCTTTGCGGAGAAAATATGCGGTGCAAACGAGTGTATCAGAGATACTCAAGTTCAAAATCTGAAGACAAAAGGGATTTAGGACCTGGTCCGAGCACACGATTTCTAAATGAAGCCAAGTACATGACCGGCTTACTTCTTCAAGATGCGAGTAATCAGCTTGATAGAGTAGAGATTCTATCGCAACAAAAAATGATGTCAGAGGCACTAGATACACTTTGGCAAGAAGTAGAAGATGGAAGTGTTAGGGTAAATTCCATAGCAGTTCTCCGAGCAGCAAAGGTTGTTTCCTGTCCCGAAATAGGAAAGCACCTCAAAGACCCCAGTATAGACCATGCCAAGGTGTTGAGAGACCTTCGCATTCTTATCAGCACGTTTGAATACATCATCAAACCAAAATTCGCCTGATACCAGATGGAAAGACTCATTCATTGATTTGTTATTCCTCCAGCCTGATTGATATGAAGGTTACAATGCTTGGTACAGGAACATCATATCTAGATCCAGATAGAGTTCAATCAGGAATACTCATTGAAATTGAGGATGAAAGTATTCTCTTTGACATTGGACCAGGGGTCTTCCACAGGTTGACTCAGCTCAATGTGGATTTGAGCTCGATATCTGCTATTTTTATATCGCATTTTCATATCGATCATTGTTCTGATTTTCTAATGCTTTGTCAGAACCTCTGGTTAAGTGGACACGACAAACCACTGAATATCTATGGACCACCTTCAATCAAGCAATGGTTTAGAGGTCTCTTTGATATCGCGTTTACATACGCTCGTGACAGATTGATAATCAATGTGACAGTCTTGAAAGAGCACGAAGCAGTTCAGGTAGGAGAAGCAACTATCTCGAATGCACCCACTGTTCATGGAAATATGGAAACTCGGGCATTGAAGATTGAATGGAAAGACCGTTCGTTTGTCTATTCATCAGATACAGCACCCTGTCGTGATGTTATTGATCTTGCTAAGGGGGCAGATGTTCTTGTTCATGAATGCAACTGGCTCGATGGACCAAATCCAGAGGGCGTTCATACAACACCAAATGAATTGGCTCAGATTGTTGAAGAGGTATCTCCTAAAAAACTAGTTTTGACACATGTATCACCAGAAGTTGTAGATAAGAAAGACAAGGTCCTTGAGATTATTAGGCGCCGAACAAATGCAGAGGTTGTCATGGGAGAGGACCTGATGTCATTCGAAATCTAGTAGCAAAAAGTTCGCGAGCCCCTAGTGTTTAAAGTTTATACTTGAAGCTTGGTCGCGGACCCCACATTCTCTTTATGTTTGCCATTCCGAGCACTCCACTCATAATGAACATAGGAGTCCAAGATGTGAGGTCTAGAAAGTCAGGTAGGATTAATGGAGCGAGTTGTTGCGATATTGCAAGCCCATTGATTACCAAGATTGCAAAGAAAACCAATGAATAAATCAAATTAATAACTGCAGCCTGACGTGCAAACTTGTATTCGTACGTTTTGTTAACATGAATGGTATCTTGAATCAGCCGAATCACAAAGAACAGCATTATGGCGATAACAGGGGGATACCCTAGTGCCCAGAAGAATGCATATGTCACAAGCACGGCAATAGTATAGAATAAGTAATTGACCAAGGGGTTGAATTCTCTTATTGGAGGACGTTTATTTTCGGATTCAGTTTCCTCCTCAGGGATTGGGTTTTCTTCGTTCAAGATTACACACAATCATGTTAGGAGATTATATGCTAATAATAGACCGCTTGAAGGCAAGTCTTTGCACAATATCACACTTTATTGATATGGATAACAACAATTTCTTATCAGAACCCATCGTAGAGCATACCATGTCAATGTTTAAAACCTATGAAAACTGTACTCAATCAGAACTCGATTATTAACGGGTGTTATTATGGCAGATGCAATTGAATGGACTAATGCCAGTCCTGACCACTTAGTCTGGAGATATCCAGACAACCGAATAAGTTGGGGCTCACAACTGATTGTAATGGAAAACCAGGCAGCCATCTTCTACAGAGATGGACAGGCTCTGGATACTTTCCTTGCGGGCCGCCACAAACTTACCACCAGTAGCATGCCCAGCCTTGCTGGATGGTTACAAAAGAAGATTAAGGGAGACGTCTTTGAAGCCACCTGTATCTTCATTTCCAGATCCCAGTTCCAAGGCAAATACGGTGGAAGAGGACAAACAAGCGATCTTGCACCACTTATGTTTCATGGCAACTTCTGGTTCCGAGTTAAAGAACCAAAGATCTTCGTGAATGAAGTCGTATCTAATCAGAACGCTTTCAGCACTAAGAAGGTCAATGACTTCCTTCGCTCATTTATGAACGAGCGGATCATCGACGAGTTTGCACACTTTGGCCTGCAAGCTGTTTTCACACAGCTTGACGAGACCTCTCTAAAGGTCAAAACCAAGGTCAGAATGAACTTCGAAAGAATCGGGCTTGAGCTCGTAGATTTGAAGTTTGAGGGTCTCGACACCACGGAGAAATACCGTGAGAGACTTTTCTTCATGCAGACAGGTGGAGTGAGTGGAAGAGACCTGATGGCTTCAGAAACCGTCAAGTCATCAGCTGAATCTCTTGGAAAGAGTCCCGGTGCCGGCTTTGGTGCAGGCATGGGCTTCATGGCAGGAGCATCAGGAATGATGGGCGGTGGTGGACAACAAGGTGGCGGTGGAGGCGGTTCAGCCCCAGCCGGAGCCAAGTTCTGTCCTAACTGCGGTACTTCTCTCAGCGGTGCGAAGTTTTGTCCCAACTGTGGAACAAAAGTCGGATAGTAGAATAATATTGGTTGGGTGTTTTTGCCCAACCAGTTTTCGTTTTTTCCAGCGACTATTTTTCAAACTCTAACAGACAGAATCTACAACGGTATGAATTGTCCTTTGTTCATATACATCTCTTGAACCTCTGATTTCGCCCATTCTACCGTCTTATTGATACTAGCAGCTCTGCTTTCTGGAATTGAACGCAATTCTATATTTATGACAGGATACTCACTGCCATCTAATTCTACACTCACATTGATTTGGTCAAAGCTTAACATCAGATTTGCAAGAAGATCAAGAACAGCTAATGATAGAATCTGCTCTTCGTCGTCAGAGGGAAAGACCGTCAATCCCTTCTTCATTGCTTCAATAGCGATCGGATTATCCAGCTCGTTCTCGGTAAACGGAAAAATCTCAACAGGGAAATCCAACAAGAACTTATCCGGCCAGTCCGCAAACCTATCCATAAACGGTCTATCGTCCCTTTTGAGTATGATTAAAATATCAGCGTCACTGCCGGGCACGCCCCTTCCCTCTGCTAAAGAGCCAAATAGTATTATCTTTATTATGTTCTCGTCTTCTTCACCTATTTCCCTCGCAAGTGTACAAATTTCCGCGATTAATCTTTCCTGTTCAAGCCAGAATACCGTTACAGAATTCAATAATTCTTCTACTACAAACGATTGCATCCTCTGCATCCCTCCTTGTGAAATACTCGTATGGACTTCCGGATTCAAACCCATTTGGGTATCTGGTAGTAACATAATATTTATCCAGGCTCCGGGCGCAATTTAACAGCTCCTCGTTCACTTCTACTTTGTTTGATATAATTCTCATAAGCTCAAATACAGAATGTCCCCATGCAGCCGCATTTAATCGCTGTAATACCGCTTTAATACCTTTTTCGGCTGCTTGCTGCGCTACAAAACAAGACCATTCAAAATCTTCTGCTTCCAAGAGGTCTTCAGCCACAGCCAAATCCCTCTCGGCTTGTCTTATCCAGTCTTTACTCCTCTCCGCCATCTTCTTACCTCCTTTACCAATGTTTTATACTTATAGATTTTCTTTTAAAAAAACTTATGAGTATAAATATATATGAGTTTCATATTACAGCATCTT
>JABCSP010000370.1 GCA_018238825.1 Candidatus Thorarchaeota archaeon
TTCATTTCTGCAATATAGGTTAACCTCTTGTTTCGTTGGATCATGCACATTGACATGGATGCATTTTTTGCGTCTGTAGAGGCATACAGAAATCATCCTGAACTAGTGGGTATGCCTGTCTGTGTTGGTCATGATCCGAAAGGAGGAACTGGTCGCGGGGTTGTCAGAGCTGCATCCTATGAGGCACGTGCTAAAGGTATCCATTCAGGAATGCCGGTTTCTCAAGCATATCGTTTATGCCCCGATGCAACATTCGTAAATGGTTCCTTTGAATGCTATTCTATAGCATCTGATGAGTTCATGGAAATACTTCGAGAGTTTGCAGATGGAGGTAGAGTAAGAAGAGCAAGTATTGATGAGGCTTACATTGATGTCAGTGAGGGTGCCGAGTTATATGAGAGTCCTCGTGAGTTGGCCATTGAAATTCAAGAAGAAATCCGTATACGTACTCTATTACCTTGTTCAGTTGGAATTGCACCAAACATGTCTGTAGCTAAAATTGCCACAGGAATGAATAAACCACGAGGAATTACTCTTGTTGGGCCCGATCCTGTTGATGTAGAAAAATTTCTTGACCCTCTATCTGTTGATGCTCTAAATGGCGTTGGAAAAAAGACAGCTGAACGGCTTCAGAAATTTGGAATTGAAACATTAGGGCAGATTCAACGTATGACAATACCTGAACTCTGGCCGGCAATGGGTCGTAGCTCTGTCTGGTTACATCGAAGAGCTAGAGGTATTGATGAAAGACCAATCATTGATAATGGACCTCGAGTTCGAAAATCAATTAGTAAGGACCGAACATTCATGAAAGATATTGCGCCTGAGGAATTTGACTATCTTCATGAAGCATTGAGAACGATGTGTACTCGAATTGGTGAAAAACTACGAAAGAAAGCTCTCCGATTCAAAACTGTAACAGTGAAGATGCGTTATAGTGATTATTCAACAATCCAGCGTAGTAGAAGCATACCTGTTGAGTCTGATGCTACCTCATTATTGGAAAAAGTAGCAATTGAAATTTTCGAACAAAAAAGGAACCATAATAAATCAATGCGTTTAGTTGGTGTGAAGGTTTCTCAATTGAGTGAGGTTTCTGAACAATTATGTCTGACTGAATTCCTGTAATGGGTTCATGCTTGCATATTCAATTCACCATTGTCAACATCTGATACAGCAATCGTCATTCGCGCACTCAACTTCTTAGTGAGTTTTCCAATACCCTCAAGATATGATTTATCAAACTCATCATTCAAGAGTGTTGTATAACCCATAATATTTTGTAAGACACCTATCACATCATGTGAGAGTTTGTGAATGAATTCACTTGCTACTTCTTGAGGAATCATTTTTGATGGATATGTATTTTCCCGAGTTTCCACTAAAGCTTCACATCCTACTAGGCCAATCAACTCTCCTCCAAGAGCATCTAATAAAATACTAGCTAACTATGAATTTAGGTTTTGCCTTGTTTTTTATCACTATATCAAATTTAATTAATATGTAGTAAAATTTAGTAACCAGTGGTGTGTTGAAAGATATTGTCGAAACAACAACGTGTTAGAATAGCTTCTTTTATTGAAAGACCAAACAGGTTCCTTGCAAAGGTTGAAGTTGATGGGGATATTGTCGAAGTTTTTGTTCCTAATCCAGGTCGCATGTATGAATTAATGATTCCCGGAAAAGAAGTTTTCATTCGTGATAATCCTGGCCCTCACAGGAAGACCTCATTTGACATGATTGGTGTTCATCATGATGGTGTCCTCATTTCCCTTGATTCTAACTTACCTAATCGTTTCATTCGCAATCTCTTAGAAACTCATAGATTGAAGTACTTCTCAGGTTACTCAAAAGTCACCCCTGAACCAAGAGCTTATGGTGGCAGATTTGACTTTCTGTTGGAAGGTGACAATCACCGTACTTTCATTGAGGTGAAATCCTGCACCTTAGTCGTGAATAAAAGGGTGCTATTTCCTGATGCGCCAACTAAAAGGGGTGCAAGGCACATGCGACACTTAGCTCAAGCTCTTAGTGTTGGTGATGTAGATGATGCAGCTGTAATCTTTGTAATCCAGCGACCTGATGGTGAAATATTCTCTCCGCACGATGGTAATGATCCAGATTTTGGTGATGCTCTACGTGCTGCACATGAACAAGGCGTAAGGATAATCCCGCTTCTAACAAAGGTCGTCGATTGGAATCTAGAACTTCTGAGAAAAATTCCTTTCGACTTGGGGCCTCTAGATGACTCCTATTTTACTTAGTACTTTGATACTCTAATCATCGACTTCATATGGTTTCGAATATTAATTTAGAATCAACTCAGCGCTGAATATGGGAGAACTATCACTTGATTGAGAGAGCTAATGTTGAACAGATGAAAAGCAAAGAACTTCTACGATTAGCTCAGGCCCTGAAACTATCGATATTAGATCGAAAGATTCTACGAGAGGAATTAGTTGATAAAATCATGGAGGAGATTGATTTTCGCCATGAGTCTGTTGGACCTAAATTTATTCTGCATACTCCTGCAATCAATATTGAGAGTCTTGTCAAACGATTCGGCAAGAAAGTTGCTGTATGGGGGTTAAATCTACACGTAAATCCCGGCGAAATCGTAGGTCTCGTGGGACCGAACGGTGCAGGAAAAACTACCACACTTCGAATTCTTACTGGAATCATCAAACCAACATCTGGTTCAGTGGAAGTTGATGGGCACGATATGCTCTTAGATCCAATTCTGGCAAAGAGTGCGATAGGCTACATTCCTGAGAAACCAACTTGTTATCCCAGTCTTACCGTTCGTGAATATGTCACATTCATGGCTCGTATTTATGAAGTACCTGCTGAAACAGCGCTAGTTCGAATGCGTCAGTTTGTAGATATGTTCCAGTTGGATGAATTTCTTGATTCGTATATCGGT
>JABCSP010000371.1 GCA_018238825.1 Candidatus Thorarchaeota archaeon
AGAATTGGAAGAACTGATGCGATGGATAAGTGTTATGTCTTATGCGAAACACTGTTTTTAGTGGCAGGTGCTTATGTATGGAAACCGTAACGATCCCCAAAGACCAAGTCAAACATTCGTGGATGATTAATCCTAATGGTTTCTCTGCCAGCAACACCTGGGCAGAACAGCTTTACAGTGCCTGCTTGGCCTGCGAAATAATGGTATTCAGAATCAGAAAGTGGAATCAATAGACAGGACTCAAGAACCTGCTCATCAATCCAGATGGGTGTACCACGTGATGTGGTCCCTACATTCTTGTTTCCTTCATCGCAGTTGTGATCAAGGACGCTATTACCCCAAATCTTGTAGATGTCGGGCCCTAGTATTCTCGTTTCAATTTCTTCAGGAGAGGCAAGGGCATGCGAGCCGCTGGAAATGATAATCTTAATATCACTTTTTAGAACGCCGAGAGTTAGTAGACGCTCAGCAATGAGCGGTAACAGAATCTTGGTATGGACATTCGGTCTAGTCTTATCATCTATCATGAAAAGAATTCGTTTGCCTTCGCTGTAGATTTCTTTGACCAAATCGTTGAAAGGTTTTGAACCAATTGGCGAATCAAGAACCTGATTCAACTTGGTTTTCAAATCAGTAAAATCAGGCGTATACTCATCAACCCGTAGGACTGTTAGATCAGTCACATCTTTCGGGATGAATTCATCGATGACAGTGTCACCATATTTCAGAGGAGTGGAATGATATGAAGTCATGCTGCTCTCCAATCCAGAAGTAAGCTCTCTCAATATGTAATATTTGTGGTTTATCCGAATTTTAGTGTATTTTGATATTTCCCAATCAGCGAACTTTATAAGTTAGACAAATCAAAGTTAGATAAGACTAACTTCAAGATTGCGTCAGTCACACGCAAGTCCGAAGGCCAAGGAGGCCATTTCTAGTGGACGAAAAAGGGACACGAACTGAAAAACTAACTAGCATTCCTCTTACATCAGTAAAATCAGGAACAGTATGTAAGCTAGTTGGTGTTTCAGAGGAAGGTTGGAAACGACGTGGTTTTGGTAGTCACAAACATAGAGGGTGGGGCATGCGTAGACACGGACACCATTGGTTCCGACCTGGATTTCTTCCTAAACACAGACAAAATGGTAGAGGCATCCTAAGACGACTCTTAGACCTAGGTTTGACAAAAGGGTGTACATTCAAGGTGGTTCAAGGGAGTCGCCATGGACCAGTACTTATCGAAGTTAGAGGTACAAGAATTGCTCTAGGGCATGGATTAGCCAACAAACTCATCGTAGAAGAAGTGGAGGATGTTCCTGAATGAAGGTCCGTGTTGCGTTAATTGGTAATCCAAACGTTGGTAAGTCCGTCATTTTCAACAGTCTCACAGGATTGAAGCAGCACACAGGGAACTGGCCAGGAAAAACAGTGGAAAAGAAAGTGGGCTACTTTTCGCACAAAGGATACGAGTTTGAAATTGTAGACCTGCCAGGTGTGTACAGTCTATCCGCGGTCTCTGAGGATGAGCGGGTCGCAAGACAATACATTGTTGATCATAGACCAGATGTTGTAGTAGACATCCTCAATGCCTCACAGTTAGAGAGAAACCTATACCTGACTCTCCTGCTAATCGAGCTCCAAGTCAATCTTGTTGTTGTGCTCAATATGTACGACATGGTCCAATCCCGTGGAGACCGTATCGATATTAATGCATTATCAGAGAAACTAAGAGCTCCAGTAATAGCAACGACTGCAACCAAGAAAGAAGGTATTGAAGAACTTAAGGATGCAATCGTAGCAGTTACTTCCAAACATGTACTTGAACACTCCAATGATGACGAGCCGGCAACGGAGCATGACCCTGGAGACCTTAATGGAGATGACCACTTACATTATCATCCACGCTTTCACCATCATGGTGAATATGAACGACTTAGACCACCCCCTATCAAATCCAGGCGCGAAATTGAATCCAAGTTGAAAATTATCGTATCCATTATTTCAAAGGACAAGGAATTACTAGAGAGATTTCCTCCCAGATGGCTGGCTCTGAAACTTCTTGAAAGAGACCCTGTGTTCATCGAACTGATTGTTGATCCAGTAATCAGAGAGAAAGTTCTGGAGGTCGAAATTTGAGCGAAAAGCCAGACCCAGAGCAGATTGAAGAATCAGAGAATTTCTCAACCGACCCGCAGCTTGTGTTGGCTGATGAACGCTACAAAGTAATTGGTAGTATTCTCTGCGAGGTCTACGAACCAGGAGATGCCAAGTGGGTCTTATCAGATATGCTGGATAGAGTTCTTCTTCACAAATACCTTGGACTCCCAATATTCGTAGTTATCATGTGGGCAATGTTCCATTTCACGTTTCAAATCTCCGTCGTCTTTATGGAAATGATCACCCATTTCTTTACCTGGCTAGGAACTTATACAAATCTCATTCCAATCCCATGGCTTGCATCACTCGTCACAGATGGAGTGTTGTCGGGGGTTGGATTCATTCTAACCTTCGTTCCACCAATATTTTTCCTCTATCTTGCAATCTCGATCTTGGAGGATACAGGGTATCTATCACGAGCAGCATTTGTGATGGACCGACTAATGATGAAGATGGGCTTGCATGGAAGATCTTTCATACCGCTCTTACTCGGCTTTGGATGCAGCGTTGCATCTGTTATGGCGGCTAGAACGGTAGATGGAGAATCCAATCGTCTTACAACAATTTTAGTTTCCCCATTGATGTCGTGTGCAGGTCGATTGCCCATCTACATTCTCATTGCAGGTGTATTCTTCCCTGCGTATGCTGGAACAATTGTGTTCCTGATGTACATGCTGGGAATCATAATGGCAGTTATTGTTTCACTTATTTTCAAGAAGTTCTTGTTCAGAGAAGAATCATCATCGCTGCTTATGGAGC
>JABCSP010000372.1 GCA_018238825.1 Candidatus Thorarchaeota archaeon
AGAGGAATATACATCCAGTTTTGTTTCTGATGAACCTCTTGTTGCATTTACTGTCTTGACTAGAGATGGTGAAATTGTCACTTGGGTTAAGCAGCAGAAGCGAGGAAAACTCTCAACCGAGAATTACTCCTTCTACATTCTCGGACCCGAAAAAACCTTTGAAGCTTTTAGAATCGAAGGCGCTCGAGCTTCAATGGGCGATGACTTCAATGTAGTCCGATTGAGCGGAAATCAGAAAGTTGCTAGTATTGATAGCAAATTTGGCGATATTGGAGGCGAATTCGTAGTAGAGGTGAAAGATCCAGTTCTTGCAGAGAATGAGTGGTTCTGTAGAATCCTTCAATGTTTTTCAATCATGATTGCTTATCGTGGAGAGATTCGAGACAAGATCAAAAAAGGAATTCATTTATGGAAGAAAGGAAAAGAGCAAGTTCCAAAACAACATAGATATGAGATCAGCTTGCTTGCTAACCCTCGAAAACTGACTCTAAAATTAGATGAATTGGAAGATGTATAGAGGTCTAATACGCTCGGTCGAGTTCAACGACATTGATGAACTCATCACGACCTTGTGCAAACCTGAGAATATTCTCAATAACTTCATCCCACCTCTTCAGATCATCCATAGGCGACGCACCTCTGTGTGGTGAGAGAACAACATTGTCGAGTTTATGAAATGGGAATCTTGTAGGAAACTTGCGGCCTTCTTCGTCTGGTTCTGGTTTATACTCGTACCAAACATCAATTGCTGCGCCAGCGATGGTTTTCTGAGATAGTGCATTGTATAGAGCTTCTTCATCAATGACAATTCCACGTGAAACATTAACAAGAAATCCTTCAGGTCCGAGGAGTTTCAACTCCTTCTCGCCAATCATTCCTATGGTCTTTTTGGTCTGGGGAACTGCAACAATGAGAATGTCCGTTTCTTTGAGAAATACATCAATATCTTCTCGAAGGAATTGCTTAATCGGTGTGGGAAATTCTTCATCTCCCTTCCATGTTCTCTTTAGTATTAGAAATTCAACATCGAAGCCTGAGAGGAATCTATGGACTTTCTGATTAACGGCACCATATCCGAGAAGGCCAATCTTACGATCTCTCATCGGTATTGATTTTGCATGAGAGTCACCTCTTCGCCAGAGACCTTCGGTCATCCAGTTATGATGTGGAATTATTCCATTCGTGAGAGTTAGTAGCATTGCCACTGCATGTTGAGCTGTGAAGTATGTGTTTCCGTGACCGTTGATTAATGTGACATTTCTTGTCTTGGATATTTCCCGAAAAGTATCGATGTGGTGCTGAACTCCTACACCCGGATTAATGAATAGACGAAAATTCGATGCTGTATCCAACAACTCTCGTGAGGGCCTCCAACCTACTAGAATGTCTGCTTCGGGAGCATGCTTCATGAGGGTTTCTTCTGAAACATCATCAAGAAAGATAAGATTCAGTTTCTTAACTTTTGATAGACCATTCCTAAGATATTCTTGGAGTTCATTTCTAACCTCCCAAATGAACAAGACATTAGTTTCGGTCATTTCATATGGCTTCTGCTTGAGTATCTAATAAACTCGCTCAAATCGAAGTGAAACGCACATAAGTGCGAAGAATATTTGACATTCTATATCACATTTGGAATTGGTAGTGATGTCAAGGGCAATAGACGAAATTCACATTCGTATCGTAGTTGATGGAAAAGTGCTTGTTGAGAAGGTGATAGGTGAGTTTGGATTTACGGCCTTAATAGATGTGTTCTATGATGATTTGAGTAAAACCAGATTGCTATTTGATACAGCTAGTTCCACTCCTGCTCTTATGCACAATCTTGGACTGAGCAAAATCGATGGTTCTTCAATTGATATGATAATACTCAGTCACGGTCATTGGGATCATGTTGGTGGTCTCATGGAAGTAATATCTTGGACTGGTAAGAGAACTCCAGTCCTGTATCATCCTCACGCCTTAGCTCCGAAAATCTTTACTGCTGATGATGGAAATGAACGTGATATTGGGATCAAGAATTACTTCTCACCTGATGAATTGAAGAACTCTACAGATGTCATAGAATCTACTGAGCCGTATTCAATTGGCGAGGGGATTTGGACTACCGGAGAAGTCCCGCGAACCAATGACTTTGAGAAACTTACTGGGAATATGACCAAGGTCCATACGATTAAGGATGGTAAGATAACTCCAGACGAGCTTGAAGATGATCTATCATTGATATTCCAATTGAAAGATGGTTCTGTTGTCATCCTAGCTGGATGCTGTCATTCAGGTATTGTAAACACAATGAATCATTCGACTACCATTACTGGGACTTCATCCATTGTCGCTGTTGCTGGAGGTTTACACCTTTATGATGCCTCAAAGGAACGCCTTGCTAAGACGATTGACCATCTGAAGGGATACCCCCTCAAAACCTTGGCACCATGTCACTGCACCGGTCTTCGTGGGCAGGCAGCACTGATGTACGCATTCGAGGATATCTTCAAAGAAATCGGTGTCGGTTCAACACTCAAATTCAAATCAGGCTAGTTCTAGAATGTTACATTTTGAAATGAAACACTTATCATAAAGGTATGATAGTAACTTACGATAGGATAGGGATTTCATAGGCATCTTAGAACTCATATCGTACTGAATATACCAATACAAAAGAGGAAATCAGGTAAGGTGGTCAAGATGAAAGGAAAAGTCTTAGCAATTTCATGGATCGTTAGTGTTGTCATAGTTTGGTTAGTGATTGCATTTCTCTTTGCACAAATTTCAGCTACGCCCGTTGAGGGATTATTCATAGGATTTCTTACCAACGTTTACGTCATTGGTCTATCATTATTTTTTGGTTCTTTTGTCGGAATCTGTATCTATGGTCAATATTCAGAAGTAGTGGGACATAAAAAACGCGAAG
>JABCSP010000041.1 GCA_018238825.1 Candidatus Thorarchaeota archaeon
GTGCCCTCCAATCCAAACCTCAGTAGTGTTTGCCATTGTACCTTCAAAATACCAATCTGAAATAGTTGAATCCCAGTCAATGCCTACAAGTAATGCTGAACCTTCACGCTGTTCTCCTATACGGGTATAGTCTTCTATCAACTCATTATAGATAATCCCATCACCTTCTTGCACATCCGAATATACAACAAGACGAGACTCTACATTAACAACTCCAAGTACATCATCAAGTTCAGTTAAGAGAGAGGAGTTAATCATATCAGAAATTTCGAGAAAATCAAACGAATCATTAAGAGGTGTACCATATAGTGAATATGCATCATAATACTGGTCTAATAGATTGGAATTACCTATGGCGATAACATTTGTACCCATTGATCTCATCAAATAGGACTGTGATGTTGTTTCCACTACGCCACCGCCCATCCAAAGGAGTGATGCAATTGTGAAGCTTAGAAATAACGATATGATAGTTCTTCGAGTTCCACGAATTCTTCGACCGGTTCCTTTAGCTGCAACACGAAAAGCTAATCCAAAACTATCAAGAAAACCAGTCTTAGTAACCTTGGAACCCACTTCAGGATTTAGTGCTAGCGAAGGTGATTCTTGAACAGTATCATAAATGGGCTTCTGTGCAGAATAGTACCCAGCAAATATGTAAATGGCTGCTAAAAATCCGATTTGAAGAAGTGGAAAGTTCATTGTAAATTGGATATTTGGCAAGTAAGAAGATAACCAAATCATACCAATCATATAGAATATAGTTCCAAAGGATAATCCAAGAATCACACTAGCAAGGAGCAATATTACTGATTGTGCCATGAAAAAGTCAAAAATAGTATCCAGTGTTGTCCCTACTGCCTTCATTAATCCAATATCACGGCGACGTGTAACCATCTCCAATGATACTGTTGATGATACTACAACAGCCCCGAGTATGAAAACAAGTAACAGGATAAACCATACGAAGGTTGAGAAGAACATTCCCATTGAAGAGGTTAGAGTTCCTGTTATTGAAAAGGTTGAAACATCAAGAAGGACATTTCCAAATAAAAGGATGAAAGTTGTAGATGCTACTATGCTAGTCAGGGAGAATAGTACAAGTGTTGACCTGAATGGACGTCTCTTAAGATCCTTCGACGCATAGGTCTGTAATTCAGACATCTGAATGCAACTCTCCTGCATCCATCTTGAACCGACGAATCCCAGCTTGTTGTATAATACCCTCATCATGAGTCATTACAATAACTGCCTTACCCATAGAATTCAATTCGACCAGAAGGTCGCTTACCATCGCTCCACTATCACCATCGAGATTTGCAGTCGGCTCATCTGCTAGTATGATGGGGGGATCATTAGCCATTGCTCTAGCTATTGCCACCCTTTGTTGTTCTCCCGAACTAAGCTGCCAAGGAAGGTGGTCTGCTCGGTGTTCCATTTCGACCCGCTCAAGTAACTTCATTGCTTCATCTCGAAGTTTAGAGGGAGTCTTTTCGGAAAGCTGCATTGGAAACAGTACATTCTCCACTGCGGTTAATGTTGATATCAGATTATAACTTTGAAATATGAAACCGGTATTATTCAGTCTAAAGGATGATCTGAATGATTCATCATAATCACCGATTGGAACATCCATTATGTGAACTCTGCCAGAAGAACTCAAATCAATGGCTCCAATGATATTAAGGAGTGTCGTTTTCCCAGAACCTGAATGACCTGCGATGACAATAAAATCACCCAACTTCACTTCCAAATTTACATTTCGTAGAGCTTCTATTTCAATACGTCCTGCTTTGTAAACTCGTGAAACCTCTTTCAACTTCACAGCAAATTTGATATCAGCAAAGTCAACAGTATCAAGATCAGCATCAGTGTAATCTACGACATCCTGGTATTCATCATCAGCCATATTGGTTCACCTATGAAATAGTCTTGAAACTAAGTCATTGTGCATATACTGTCCTCAGCCCGTTTTCAAGATAAGCATAGAGGTTGGCAACGGCTGCGCAAATCCGGGACGAACCTGGAGATCAATTACACCAATATTTCTGAGCAGGTCAATGCAGTCCGTGCCCAATCAGTTAGTATGACTGGTTTCTCTCTTCCAAAGACCTTGATTGATCTCAGAATTTCAGCTTTCAGGAGAGAACTGGTATAGTAGGAAATGAGACTCTTATCCACATCGAGTTCTCTACTAATCTCTGCCTGTGTGGTCTGACCATTCTTCATACACTCATTCAGGATAGAGCCTACTGTAGGATTCCGAGCAAGGGCTGTTAGTAGAAGAACGCGTTCTTCAGATGAATAATCGGGTGGAAAGATGTGTCTCACATTTCCAGCTCGAAGTGATACCACTTGACCATCATTCTCAAGATTCTTCAAGTGATATTGCAGAGCTCCCATTGCACATCCAAGAGTTCTATGAAGCTCGCGCAGATGAATACCTGGATTAGCAGAAACTTCATCCGCGATTCTATCACGTAGTTTGAGAATTCGTTTATCCTTGTTACGTTCGATTGAAATGGTTCCTATGATCAGTGCAATAAAGCCCAAGTCGACCGATTTAGACACCCAATGATTCGAAAAAGTGAGCGTTCCAATACCGGCCCATGCGATTGCATCAGCTGTGATATTGATTGTTCCGCTACTCGCTGTTGATAATGTGAAACCTAAATCGAGTACGGCTTGGTTATCATTTGATGCAGTCGGTATCTCTTGAGCAATTAAATTCACACCACCAAACCCAGAACAAGACAGAGCAACACCAATTATCCCCCAAGTAATTAGCATGAATGATAATCCAATGAGAATTTTTCTGGTCCATTGACTGCTCATGTCTATTCTACCACCACGAACCCTAATATGATTTCGTAGTTAAGCAAATTGTTTGTTGAAAGATTGCACTACTAACCTGATCCACGAGGGGGGTAAGTCATTGTAATCTTGAAAGAGCAAGATTCTGCTCCAGTAGACATGCAAGTATCTTCTATTACGACAAGTTTCTCGTACTCAATTCTATTGAAGTCAGTGAGATATTCCAGAACTGCTTCGATAAAACCTAACAAGAAATGACAGCCGGGTTCTTCGGCTTCATGTCCAGATGCATATGGGTTGTTTTCAATTTCGATTATTGCTTCCTCGTCAAGCCATAGTTTGTACAGTTTTGAGATTTTGATATCACCAAATGGTACAATCAATGTTTCCAAGGCCATTTTAATGAATTCGACTATACCCTTGAAGTCACCAGGAGGTTTCTGTTTTCCAACTTTAAAATACTCTCTCTGTGCTTCAAGACCAGCAAGTCTTCCTGCAGAATAGTAAAGGTCGCGTACACGATCTGGAAACATGACCTCAATTCTACTTCCAATCTTGTTCCAAGTCTTTGCAAAGAAAGCTGACATCAGGTCGCGATCCTTCAACTTGCCTTGCCACCAAGGAATCACCTTATCCTGCTTTGACATTTAATAATCTCCAGTATTAATTATTCTGAATAAATGCAGGTTAAGAGCTTTGTTGTGACATTCTATCGTACTATCCAAGGCGGACATTCCAGACACATATGTCTGCACCTGTTGCGCGACACATCTCTTGAAACACCTTAGCATCTACACTCTTGAACTCAAGTATTGATTCGAGTATGCCACTAAATATTTCACAGTAACCGAAACCTCTCATCCCCTCAAGATTAACCTCTTGACACCATACACAGTCATTGTCACTGATCCGAACTGAGCCCCGTGCAGTTTTCATATCGACATCAGTTGGCTTCTTATTATATAGGACTTTGTAGACAACTTCAATAAGCTTGGAAACATCCTCACGGGTAGTAACATTGTCTTTGGTTTTCTCCACAATCTCGGTGTTGAGATATATCTGCTGACCAATCTCTCGTCCCAAATCGCGAAGTTTCTGATTTGCTTCGTCGATGTTGGATGTTTCTGAAAGAATTTTGTCAACATAATAAGCATAGAAACTTAGTAACAATGGATTTTCTATCTTGGGCATTGATTTGAACCTCTTGGTAATTATTTGATTGTTCTGCCAATCATCTTAAGGCCTAATTTTCTGTATTTAGCAAGTGTCTGTACAACTCTTGGAATTGGCAAACCTGTAGCTTTTGCAATCTGTTCTTGTGTTTGCTTACCATCACAAAGTCGAATAATGTTAATATCATCACCCGAAACTTTGGAGAGGTTTCCCTCAAACTTTGGGCATTTCACATATCGACCAATGGACCCACCATCGCCAGATTTAGTATCTTCAGTTCCTTCTTGAAATCGTGGTACTGTTATGATACTTTTTGTTGCTCCCCATTTCAGTAGATCAATAACTCGGTCAGTAGGTTGAAACATTGAGTCTGCAATACTCTCTATATTATTCGTCCCATCTACAAGCATTAGAACATCAAAACCAAAGTTTCGATATATTTTCTTCATCTCAGAATAAAGTTCTGAATTTAATGATAGGGCTTTTGAATAATCTGGACCCCTTATAGGAGTTGTAGAAGGTGACACACTGAAGTCATCAGGTGAAAGCTCCTCTGTAGTGGCACTTGAAGATTCAGAAACCGGTGAAGGTGCATCAGGAGTGTCTTCAACAGATGAAGCATTGACTGCAATACTTTCAAGAACCTGAAGATTGCTATCGGATGACTCATCAAACTCCTCTGGTGGCGGTGGTAGCTCAATTCCTTCAAGTAAGCGAAGGACATTCTTTGTTTTTGCTATAGCAAGTCCTAGCTGGAGCTCTGGTACATATAAAACTGTGAGAATCCAGTTGTCATCAACTGGAGAAAGAACCACAAGACCCTTGTCAGTATCGATTGTCATGAGGCGTAGGTCTTTTTTATAAAGTTGGATACTATTCTGAACCCTTGGAAAGAGTTCGTCAGGAAAAGCAAAGCTAACAAAGGGCCGACCAACTTTGGTCATCAGTGAATAACCGAGAACTTGGTCATCAAATCGTAGCTTTGATAGAGCTCGCTCTAAATCTTTGGACATCTTATAACACCTTAAGGGTCATGGTGAAACCGCTTCCAGCCCGTTCAATTTCCTTTTCACAAAGTCTTCTGAAAAGCATTGCGGTGATGGTCTCAAATCTCTGTTTAATGATTATTCGAAAAATGTTAAGAGGCCATCAGTCTCTACATTTGAAATAGGGTAAATAGAGGCGATTTAATGAAGAATTTGCTGGGCGGTCTTATTGGAGTTCTAATAGGAACCTTCGTATTAGTATCTCTGGCTGGCATAACAAGTCCAGCGTATTATTGGCCTTACAGCACAATTTGGATTATTCTTAGTGGGAGTAGTGGACTCATCTCAACCATTAATGGAATTTCAGATCCAAGCTTGCTACTTGGATACATTCTTACTTGGATCATTATCGGTGTGGTTATTTCGCCATTTTCAAAAAAGGGGTGGAACACAGTACGGTCAGCAGTCTGGGTAGGAATGATTCTCGGGATTCTTTCTCTTGTTTCAGTCTTACTTTTAGATGCGGATTACTGGACATCACCCACGAGAAATATCGATTTAGTTTATCATTTTGTGACATCTCTTAGTGTATCATTGTGTGCCATTCCTAGTGCATTACCAACAACCTTGGTTATTGATAGGATTAAGAAACAAGCTGAAATGCCTATTCCAGAAAAGATTGAAACATCATGTGAATGTGGTGCTGTTTTCAAATCAAATCCACTGATTTGTTCAGAGTGTGGGAAACAATTGCGTGATGACTGATATTAACGATTTCTTGTAATGCCACCACCCAGTATGCCACCAACTACACATGCAATACAGGGATAGATAGCTCCTTCCAGAGAAACTTGCATTAGCAATAGAGATGCGTTTGAAAATATAGCAGATATGTCAAACCCAGGGGAAATCATGAAGAATAGCAACCATGTAAGAATAGCCCCAAGGATTGCAGCAAATACTGCAGAGAGAATTCCAGGAAGGAAGTCCCTAGCCAACAATCCAGCAACAAGTCCTCCAGTCCCCCATGCAAGAAACATAAGCACTGAAGCTCCACTGGCACCATAACCTACAAGAGTTCCCAAGCTATCACCACCAAAAGCTGATGGATAGAGGATTGTACCTACAATTGCAAGTCTGAGCTCAAGATCTGCATTAGATAAAAAGTCAGTAACAATACTTGAAGATATTAAATCCTCAGGCATGTATAAACCAAATGTCATTACGAGAAATGTTATTGCAAAGGCAGTAATGAGCCCGAACAATGTGCCTAGACCTTGACCCAAACCGGTAACCTCCATATGTCTTGATGATATATAGTATTTTCTCACGTAATGATTTAACCCTATTCCATACGGCTACTCTTCCTTAAAATTTAGGAAGAACTTACGCTAATAGATTAAGGGTCCAGGTGCAGGTTTCGTCACCTAAAGCCCGACAGGACTCCTGATAACTCTCGGCTGAGAACCCACGTAGTTTCATGACAGCATCGAAAACTCCGCTAATAAGCACACAATATTGTAACCCAGGCATATCGTTGATTACTACACCGTGACAAATAGGACAATTATCATCAGTGAACTTGATTGTCTTCTTGTCATCACTGATATGTATGGCTGTGAACTCCTGACCAGAGTTTACTTTGTATGCTAGCTGTAGTGTCTTTGAGAATTGGTCAAAAGAAACAGCATGTTTTCTAATTTTATCTGCATAATCCATGAGAAGTGTTTCACCAACTCGAAAGCCAATGGCATTCATCTTATTGTTGATTACATCCACACTTTCACTTGTGCTCATCAGTAAATTCATGAGTTCACGGTAACTCGCTTGAAAGAGAACTTTTTATCTTGTCAGTTATAAATCGCCATCCAAGTTTTCCTTTAATACCTATTTTATTCAACCTCTTGTTATTATATCAGTTCGAATGAATTTGAGAGTCGTACCTTGATAGGGAATAGTACTTTGTAGTGCCGCAAAATAGTGTATACCGAGGATAGCAGCTATCTGGTGAAGTGTACGCGTTCCATCACAGAGCTTCAGTACTGCGCGATGTTGTTTCTTCGCCTTTTTGATTTTTCCTTCAAAAAGTGGCAGTTCAATAAGTTCTTTCGGTCCTGGTTCCTGTTCATCAGGACATTCAACATCGGTTATACTTTCATTCACACACCATGTCACAACTTCTAACACTTGCCTAACAGGTTTTGCTAAGTGTTCAGCAATCTTGTAAACTGTCATCTTCTCATCAATGACTAGAAGAATATCAACTCCAAGATTCGAATAGGTTCTCTTCATCGCTAGGTTCAATTTGGAATCTAGGGTCATTGCTTCGGTGTATCGTTTACCTCGTAGTACAACACAGCCATGAAAAACCTCTACTTCGCTCGGAAGCGATTCTTCCTCCTCTTCTGGAAGAACCTCCTCAATTTCATCAGCGAGTAGGGGCTCCTCAACCACATCAGGCTCTTCAATAACCACCTCAATCTCAGGTTCTGGAGCGAATTTTGGAGGTGGGGGTAAGTCCACTTGTACTAAGAGATCTACAACAGCTTGTGTTCGAGAGAGAGCTCCTCCAAGATGAAGTTCTGGAGTAAAGAGAACTACAAGTACCCACTGAGGATCTACTCGTGCAAGAATCACACTGCCTTGACTCGTCAGGATGTTCATTAATTTCAAGTCATTTATGTGAATTTTGAGCGTTCCCTTAATTTGGGGTAATACTTCATCGGGTAGTGAAAATGAGAGAAATGGATGACCATCGTTTGTTACTAACGCGTACCCGCTAACTGAGTCATCGAACTTCAGTTTAGTCAATACCCGTTCTAATTTCAAATAGTACACCTAACCTAGCGAATCCGAATCCATTCCCTTTAAACGGTTGAAACTACAGCATAAGTAGATTCTTACCAATGCTTGAGAGTGTAGGTCTGGATTTTAAACAATGTATCACATCATTTCGACTAGGCGAACCAGAGTCGTGTGATGAAATGTACAATGCCGCGACTGTATTTGCTAATACCAATTGATCAATTTGATTCAAATCAAGAAGTAGACCATAGATGAGCCCAGCATTCCAAGCATCGCCTGAGCCGCAGACAACTCTACTATCAATCTGATATGCAGGAACGGATACAATATCATCCCCGAGGATATTGGTTGCAAAATACTGGGTATGCAAAATAATACGAACACCAGTTTCTCTTGATATCAACATGGCACCCTTAATCCATTCCTCAGGTTTGTTCACAATATCTAACCATTTTTCATGACCAGTAAGTGCCCATGCCAACCAACCAACTTCATTCTCATTGAGTCCGAGAACGTCAACTATTCCGTTGCTAATTGCGTTCTTCAGAAGTGGTTTGATTAACGCTGAATTGCCTGATGGATCTCCTATGTCCATGAAGGTTATTGCTTGAGTAGATTCTTTGACCATCTTGAAGAGGTCATGTGCAAGTTCTGCTCCGTACTTGTTGTGATTTAGGTTTACAAGGGCAACTAATCCACTATCATTTATCAGTTGAATATCTGAAGAGGTTAGATCAGAGAATTTGAAATCGGATGCAGAACCACTATCACTAACCATGAGATTGACCTTTCGACCTTCAAATTCTGTTTCGATTGATACTGTACTTGATAGTTGTCCATCGGTGTGGATGTGATTAAGGTCAAGACCAGGGGGTGCGAGAGCTTTTAGAAGTGATGCCCCATATTCATCTGTAGTTACAATCATCTTGGAATCCAGACCAAGAGCAAATAGAGCTGAGGCGGTGTTTACACAATTACCTCCACGACGGATGAATTGCTCACTACCCATTAAATTCCCTCCACCCTGACGCGCAAGTTTTCTTAGATCCTCAATGAACTCTTCAAACTTGGGCACTAAAACAAAATGATCTAGAAAGAAATCTGGAAGTATAACTGGAT
Source organism: Candidatus Thorarchaeota archaeon (assembly GCA_018238825.1). GTDB lineage: Archaea > Asgardarchaeota > Thorarchaeia > Thorarchaeales > Thorarchaeaceae > SMTZ1-45. The sequence goes on from JABCSP010000041.1 coordinate 8,898, forward strand.
AAGGTACCTCAGGTGGATTTGTCAATATTGAGATGAGCCGTGAATAATCCAGCTCTGTCACCTCAGGACACGATTTAGGTCAACTACACTTTCTTCAGTGCAGCTTTAACCATTGTAGTAATGCGTTCTTCATCGATGCCTGTTTTCTTAGATACCTTGGGTATATCGCAATATGCAAGATCCGAAAAGGACTTGATTCCTGCATCAGCCAGAAGTGGCGCTTCAGATGCTTTAACAGCTCTGAGAGATGAAAGTTCTGCAACTGCATCATCTGCCTTACTAGCAACAACAACTTCTTCCTTAGCAAGTGCAGCAATGATTTCCTCTAGGTCCTTTGTGTACTGCTTTAGAGCTTTGATGTTCTCTGGATAGACGGTCTTACGTCTAAGGTCTACAATTAGACCCATCTTTCGAGCATTATCAATAGTAAGTCCAGCCTGTGATGTTTCCTCTCTGCTGAAACCACGACCGCGTCTGGGTTTGGCATCCTTTGGACGCTTGACAGTTGGTTCCGCAATAATATCAAAGCTCATAGGTTATTCACCTGACTCGGCTCGTGTCTTGAGTCCACTTATCAAGCTTTCGAGATGGCAGTCACAAGAATCAGTGCAGCTCCAGTTTCCATTCTAGGAGGAAATCCAAATAACAACACCTGGACGTTCTGCTGAATTCTCATTTGGCTTTAACAATAACGGTTAGCCCCTTACTGCTAAACAGTTCTTACTCTTAACTATTGTTCTAAAGATTTGATATTAAATCTGTTGTAATTACTTTTTCTCTTATAAAATGGAAACTTTGGTAGAATCCTAAAAAGTTATAGATGCAATCGAAGTTTTGATTTATTAGTAATTCTCACAACAAACATTGAAGGATTAGAAAATTGAAGAAAATACAAACCAAACTAATACTGGCTCTGTTTTTCACAGCCTTTTTGTTTATGAGTAGCTCTTTAGCTGTAGCCCAATCGGGTAACATGATTACATGGCACTCAAGTGTTACGACAAATGCAATCTTTGGATGGAAAGTGACATACACTCATAGCGAAAATCAGTCAATCTCATTTCCAATTGGTGATAAATATCTTGAACTAGGAGATGTGTTTCAATTCAAATATGTAACAAGTCCACCAACAGATGGTGATTTGTTCTTCGGGCTTGAAGCACCCCCAACATGGGTGTATATGTATGTAAATGGACAGCAAGTGGATTACTACCAGATGGAAGATGAGGGAGAAGCATTCTTGATGTTCATGTTACCAGTGAGTGCCGAGTTAGCTAATGGCACAAATTTCAATCTGACTGAGATTAATCGAATTGGAGCTCCCCATGAGGATATGAGTTGCTTCTATCATGTCAATAGTACTCATTTCAATGCCACATTTGTTGATGAATATGTTCGCCTCAACTACATCACTAATTTAGAAACTGGAATAGCTGGATTTTTCTCAGCTGATGTATATGATGTGGGCGTTTCCGTGGTACTAGAATATTTCAATGAGGCTGCGAATGTCAATGAAGAAGGCGAAACTGAAACCATTGCACCCGAATACAACACGTTTGTCGGGGGTTCAACAGGTACTGAAATGTACCTCATAATCGGAGGAGCAGCTGCAGGTGTAGGTCTCATAGCTGCCATAATCATCATATTACGACGAAGATGAATATTGAAAGAATTTTAAAACTGGGGCTCTTCTAATCTACAGAAAAGAAGGGGTCCCATTTCAATTTATTGAAGAAGAAGAAAATCAGACAACTTGCACTAGAAGTCATCCAAAGATGTCTGTTGAAAAGAATCTGCTTCAAGCATGGATTCCAGCTTGCGGGCCTGTCGTCTACTGATGGTGCCAAGAAGAGAGAGCATCTGTAGGGCATTTAGAGGTGCATTTCCTGCAAAGTGATTGTTGAAGTACCCGAAAGTGGTGTCAACACTGCTGGTGACTTGATCCAGACGAGGAATCCAATCTTCAAGTTCGTCTATTGAAAACCTGTAGTTGAACCAAGGATTCTCACCATGTCCATGCCATCTAATGTATGAAAAATCAGCAGTAATTCGAAGATCAATGGGAAGTTTTGGTTCATCTACGATAACATTGGCAATACCGTAATCTTCCAGCAGACTCCAGACCTCATTAGTTAACCAAGAGAAGTCCCTGAACTCAATAGCATATCGAAATGATGGATCTAATGCGGAGAGAAAGGTTTCCAAATCGGCCATGGTGGATATATCCCAAGGGGGAAGCTGAATCAATAAAACAGGAATACGATCGTGAAGTGGTTCGAGGAGTCTGAAGAATTCAGTGAGAGTTGCACCCCCCTCACCAGAGATATCAAGACGCGAGTCATGTGTAACTTTTTTCGGAAGTTTTGCTGTGAAGAAAATACTCTCATCAAGGGATGTAAGATGTTGTACAAATTTTGGTTGTGGAAGAGCATAGAAGGTTGAATTAATCTCAGCTGTTTCAAAATAAGATAGATATTGTTGAAGCAAAGACGATCCGGATTTGTAAAACACACCCTTCCAATCCTTATCGTAGGACCAACCGCTTGTCCCAATATGAAGTCATTTCCTCATTATATTCACTGACGATGTATGACAATAACGTGTTTCTATCTTCCTACTGGAATGATATGGTTCATAAGAGCGTTCACCGAACTATACCCTGTGAAGCCAATGAGAGCTGACGACGTAAAAGCAGAGTTCAGTAATTTAGAAATACACATGGGAGATTTCAAAGACCGCAAATTCAAGGCAAAATGCACCGTCACATATGACGATCAAATGCTGATTATGGATGGCGGAAAGAAAAGTATTCGAATGCATGCCAGAAATA
>JABCSP010000373.1 GCA_018238825.1 Candidatus Thorarchaeota archaeon
AGGGATAGCCGTGACCATCCCAAACATCGCTGAAACGAGAAAGTCCGAATTTAAGGCTTGCGCACTGGCCATCTTGTATCATCTTCATGTTTCTCAATAACATTGCCATCGCTGTCAAGCAATCCAGCTTTTCTCATAGCAACTCGGACCCATCCCATTGAGCCTTCAAGACCTGGGTCTCTAACCAAGGCTAATCGGGCCAATTTGATTGCTTCTTCCCAGTTCTCTAATTCATAATTTATCTCTGCCATATGAAGAATCGCTGTGGGCAATCGTTCCTCGATATCAAGCGTTACTTCAAAGCTTCTTAGAGCCCTATCAAACAGCTTCAAATCCCTGAGGAGCACTCCTTTGTTAAAATGAGGAACTGGATCATCAATGGCTAATGAGGCAGCAGTATCAAGTTGCTCCAACGCTTCGATAGTAAGAGGGCTGTCAACATCTGGTTCATCCTGTGCTTGCATCAAGGCTACTGCGAGAGATACCCTGGCATTTGTATGATCTGGTTTTTTGGAAATGATTTTACGAAATTCATCAATCGCTGCAAGTGTTTCTCCATTTGCAAGTAATCTTGCGGCCTTCAAATACTCGGTATCTTTCGAACGTCCAAAGATTGGCACCAGTACCACCAAGTTTTGTATATAGGCGACAACTCTTAAGTCAGCCCCTAGGAACACAGATTACGTGGTGTGGACAGATGAAGGTAAAGAAGCTGTTTGGGACAAATGGGGTTCGCGGAGTCATTAATGACACAATGACTGTTGATTTAGTCCTGAATTTGGGTAAGGCTATTGGGACCGTCTTAGGACCTGGAAAGGTTGTAGTTGGTCGAGATGCTCGGAAAGGAGGAGAGATGTTTTCCAGAGCTGCAATTTCAGGTCTACTATCTACTGGCTGCAGTGTAATCGATATAGGTCCCGCTCCAACTCCTACTCTACAATTTGTCGTTCCTCGACTAGATTGTATCTCTGGAATAATAGTAACCGCGTCTCACAATCCCGCAGAATTCAACGGAATAAAAGTCATGGGTGCTAATGGAATCGAGGTCTCTCGAGAGTGCGAAAGGGAAATTGAATCTGTTCTACGATCTGGAAGTTATACAATAGCAAATTGGCAAAACATCAAATCGGTCACCTCTGTGAAAACAGCAGTTCGTCAACATATTGATGGGATTATGTCGCACATTGATACAGAAGCAATCAAGGGAAGAAATCTGACAGTAATTATTGATTCTGCCAATAGTGTTGGTGCCCTCGTTACACCTATCTTGATGCGGGATTTGGGTTGCAAAGTTGTTTCACTCAATTCACAATTAGATGGGTCTTTTCCAGGCAGGTCACCAGAACCCAGTCCTGAGAATGTTGTGGAATTACTTAGGACTATGAAATCTGTAGGAGCTGATATTGGGATTGCCCATGACGGTGATGCTGATCGAGCTACCTTTGTAGATGAAAATGGGACAGTTGTTTCTGGTGACCAATCCCTTGCAATCATCGCGTCACGAATATTAACAAAGAAGCAAGGATCCGTTCTTGTAACTCCTGTAAGTAGTGGCAAGCTCATAGAAGATATCGTGGAGAAGGCTGGTGGAAAGTTAGATTGGACTGTTGTAGGTAGTGTTGACGTTTCACATAGAGTGGATGAGATTGGTGCGGATTTAGGCGGTGAGGAAAATGGTGGAGTTTTCTATCCCCCTCATCAATCTGTTCGTGATGGCTCAATGACCTCTGCTCTGCTTGTAGATATTATGGTCAAGGAGGGAAAGAGTCTATCTGAGTTAGTACAGGAGCTACCAGTTTACTACACAACAAAACGGAAGATGAAAATCCCTGCTGAGAAAATGGAGTTCCTGATGACAACACTTCTTGATATGACTAAGAATGAGAATCGAATTACTATCGATGGAATCAAGATAATCCGCGACACAGGTTGGATCCTCATTAGACCCTCTGGTACTGAACCTATATACCGCTGTTTTTCAGAAGGACCCACCCAAGAAAAATCCAATATGTTATGTGATGAAGGTATGATCCTTATCAAGAAAGCACTCACTCAGTCGTAATTTAACAAATATATTACAAAATGAGATGATAGGGCCTTTCGGCCCCATGGTCAAATATCTGAAAGAGTAGTCCTACTCTTCTTTCTTCTCAGTGACTTCTTCTTCATCAAAGTCAAAGTCTTCGAGTGGCTCTGGAGCCGGAGTGGTAAGCATGGTCCAGCCAATCCACATTGCGATTACTCCAATAAGTACCACACCAAGTAGGATTGGTACAGTTATCAGAAACATCGGGTCGGGATTGAAGATAAATGCCAAGTCTCCAAAGGTAGCAATAACCCACAGTTGAAGTCCGAAAACTGGAAGAATGACTAGCCCCCAAACGTAGTACAAGAGTACCAGTAGGGCGAAGATGAATATTAGGGCACCAATTGCCTTTTCTTTGCCTATTATAATTACTCTCCTCTTTATTGAAAGAAACTAAGTCGATTAGCGGAGATGCACTAATAAAAGCATTACGCAGGGAACTATATCACATATCACACGAACATTTCACATGCATATCGTGTTAGACTTTCTAACCTAAATCTTACATTTTGTGGTGAGTGAACCTCAACTGCAAGACCTTACATGTTTTCTTACAATTTGGGATAAGACTTTATATCTCTTCAATAATAGTGATGGCTGGGAATTCGAGGTTGTTTCTGAACGTTATGTCATGACGGAACAATCGTCACTGAGCCTTGGTTCTCAGTCGAGGAGTTTGGTAATATGGTGGATAATGGTGCAATTAGTTCTCAAGGGATGAAAATCCGAGCCTACGGTGTTTCAGCTAGCTCCGTTAGAAAAAGTATAGAGGAACTAACAGGAGTTAATCCAAAAAAGAAAGCTGTATTGACAAAGGA
>JABCSP010000374.1 GCA_018238825.1 Candidatus Thorarchaeota archaeon
GAGCAGATGTGGAATCAATCCTCGATGAGAATGCCCAACGCGCACTGAGCCTGATACGGAACCTTGCTGATCACTTAGAGTCCGGTATAGTCCAACTGCTGGATGGAAGCATCGAGCTTTTTCGTGTGGTGAGTTCAGAGGAGGCTAGGTGTTCGCTTGTAGAGCTAATTACAAACCCCTCTCTCTATGGGAATGAAACGCTATTGCTCAAGGTTCTGGCTCTCGTTCGAGTCGTTTACGATGCATTATGCGGAGTTTCAGAACTAGCGGAAATCCTGACATTCTCTCCAAAGGAAGATCGCGATGCAATCCTGAAACTTGTGTCCATGGCTCAGTCCGGTGAACTTTCACTGCAAATGAAGGCTACTGAGGACCAAAGGCAGATTCTTGCTCATGCCCACTCATTGAGATTGAATCGGGCCGTTCGGCTCTTGCGGGAATGGGTTCGATAATTTCCCCAAATGCGTAGGGCTTAGGTGATCTGCGTGTTCTGGAATCACATGATCAATCGAACACAAATGCAAATACAGTAAGTCCACAGTGCTTCCGCTAACCTTCACCACCAAATGCAGATGAAATGTGAATTAGAAGTTGACCACCGATATAGGTCACACCAACTGCTTCTGTACCACTGAGAAAAGTTGGATCGGTTAATGTTCGATACCCGATTATGTAGTCCGAAATGAAGAATAGCAGAAACCCAAGAAATAGACAGATGACGAAGAGTTTAGGATAGTTATCAAACCACTTTGACAGACTGAATGCTAGAACTGTAGTCAGGAGAATCCCATAACCAAACAGACCCATACTGATAACCACATCAGCTGGGTTGTACAGTGTCAGGACGAACAGGACAATAGCAATCACAATACTGACAATCCAGATGCTCACATTTCGGACAATTAGTCTTGGAGATTCACTTTTTAGAAGTAAGGGCGAGCGCTCTTTGAGAGCCAGAAGATAAACTACATGCCCCAGTGAAAACATAAGAATACCGTTGATCAATGGGTCTGGAGTGATGTGGAATACTGATGCCATGAGGAGGTCTCCTAGAAAGCAAATGAACATTGCAACGAACATGAGTAGTACGAAGCGAGACCACTTCTCTGTCGCTCTCCTGTCAATGAAATTCACGAAAGCTAGAATGACAATCAGCGCTGATGTAGCTAGGAAATTCCAGTTGGGCGTACCTTGATTTATCATGGTTATCAGAAATAGAGTGGATATGAAAATTGCCAGTACAATCACGATACGCAAGACACCAAGTGGCGTTTTCAAAGAAGCCATTGACATTCAAATTCCACCTCAATGAGGTATCTAGAAATGAACTATCTGGCGAATGTTAAGGATTCCGGCTTTGATGAACCACTCATTCCAGAGGAACTGACATTGGCAAGGGGATCTTGATAATGGGTATCCTCAGAGAGAAGTTCATTGAAGAGCATCCTGAAGGTATCTTCACAAGCCCTCTGTAGTTTCTGCTCTAATTAGCTCCCGATTTCTCTTTACAGCAAAATACATTGGAATCACACTGATTGGGTAGAGAGTCATTGCGATTGGAAAGACAATGACGCCAAAGGCTGTCATACTTGAGAATATTCCGAGGTTAAGCATTACCGCTGTTATGAGTGTTCCAGTCTGCCGTGGAACTGTCCACATTATCCTCGTAAGTGCAAACGAACGACCACGTTTCTTCCGGCTTATCTCACCCATGAACAACGAATTGTTAGCAGGTTGTGCCATGTTTGCAACAGCTTGTCTAGCTATGTAGAATACTGCCATAAGTAGAAAACCTTCAGGTCGTGGAGAGAATACGATTCCAATTGTTAGAATCGGCGCTAGAATATACAAGCCTGTAATCATCTTCAGCTTTCCAGTTCTTTCACTCATTAGACCCACAAAAAGTGCTCCCGATGCAAGTGTCAAATTTGCGATTGCTGGGAGGCTGCCAAGCACAACTTCGCTGGGATTGAACGCATCAATAATCCAGAGAATCATATAGGGTACAACCATACCTGAACTGAAACCCATAATCATACGGCTGATTCCGAATAAGGTTGTAGTCTTTGTATCATTCTTCGCATCTTGGGTTCTTTCAATAGATGTGTCAACGACTTCATTGCTATTGAGCATATCATTGGCTTTGAGCCATCGCTCTGCCATGAAACCAACGATACCAGATGCAATTCTAAGCGTACCCATGATGAAGAATAAAATCATGTATCTAACCAATACTGGGTTTATACCGGGAAGTGCAGTTTCGTCGAGAATGTATCCTCCCAAGAATGATCCTGCAATAGCTGCTACGGTAGCGATAGCCATTGTATACCCATAGGACTTTGTACGCTCGTCTCCTCGCTTTGTGGCGTCTGCGATTAGAGCTGTGACCGATGACAACCTGAAACCCGCACCTATTCCGGTAGCTGCAAAGAGGATGAGTATCAATGTGGGATCAGTCGCGAAAGGTAGGAATAATATTATGATGCCTGAGAAGACTCCTCCAAAAAGGATTGCTGGACCCCTTCCTTTCTTATCACTGAATGCTCCCGCAGGGAATAGCACCACGGATTGAGCGTATCCTGCCATTGCAATCATCAATCCGTAGAATGCTTCATCTGAACCTATTGAAAGAACAAAGAGTGGTAGTACAATTATATTGAATGATCTACTCAATCTACTCAATGCAGATAACAAGGATAGCCACGCAATCTTCGAGGCATTAGTTCCATTCGTGCCGTTGTCTAATGAGGCAGCTTCCAATCATATGTCACGGTCCTTTACAAGACAAAGTTACGAAGCATCCTCCTTGATAACCTTTTATCATACTGCCATTGATTTCGGTACATTCAAGTCATTTCGCCAAGATTACCAATCCGCGTGAGGAGATTATTGCTATTACTCC
>JABCSP010000375.1 GCA_018238825.1 Candidatus Thorarchaeota archaeon
GAGAATGAGCCTCCTCCCTCCTACTTTGCAAGAAGTTGTTGGATTTCCCGCTCAATCTCATGTTGCTCAGAGCATAAAGCAATATATATCTTTCTGCATAAAGTGATAATGTCATTATGGGGTGAATATCTACAAAGAGAATAGTAATCGGATTTATCCTCGGCGAAGTTGACCATCAGCCTTAATTAGAATAACAAGCTGCTCAACGCTACTAGCCATGAGTTAACATAACATCCAAGGAGACACTCACATTGAGTGATGAAAAAGATGAAATGGTAGTTACACCATACGAAGTCCGCGGGACAATAGATTACGACCGGCTCATCAAAGAGTTTGGCACCCAGCGGATTGATGAAAAATTAAAGGAACGAGTCTACAAGATTGCTGGCGAGAAGCATGTCTTACTTGAGAGAGATCTATTCTTTTCTCATAGAGACCTTGATTGGACTCTGAACGAATATGAGAAAGGCAATAAATTCGTTATCTACACAGGAAGAGGACCAAGCGGTCATACTCACATCGGTCATCTAGTACCTTGGATGTTTACAAAATGGTTTCAGGACCGATTTAAGACCCGTCTCTATTTCCAAATGACGAATGATGAGAAGTACTTCTTTAACTCTCACCTAAGTATTGAAGATGTTAGAAAGTATACCTATGAGAATACACTTGACTTGCTAGCATTGGGATTCGAACCTGAGGATACTTACATCATTGACGATATAGAGCACATAGATATGTTATACGAGATTGCAGTTGAAGTGGCGAGAAAGGTGACCTTCTCAACTGTGAAGGCAACTTTTGGATTTGATAACAGTACAAACATAGGTTCTATTTGGCACCCTGCGATTCAGTCTGTTCCTGCATTCCTCCATTCGTGGATTTACGGTGAGAAGACACCATGTATCATTCCATGCGCAATTGATCAAGATCCCTTCTGGAGGGTCACTCGTGATGTTGCGGAGAAGCTAGGTTACTACAAACCTGCCAGTATTCAATGCTCCTTTGTTCCTGGATTAAAGGAGGGTGGAAAGATGTCCGCTTCTGAACCGATGTCTGCAGTCTTCACAACGGACACTCCAAAGCAAGCGAAGAAGAAGGTCATGGCCGCCTTTACTGGTGGTAGGACCACTGTTGAGGAACAGCGTAAGCTTGGTGGCAATCCTGACATTTGTAGTGTGTACAAATATTACAACTTCATCTTCATGCCTGATGACAAGGATTTAGCTGACATTGAGCAGAAGTGTAGAGGTGGAGAAATTCTTTGCGGAGAATGTAAACAAATCCTCGCACCAATGATGATGGAGTTCCTTGAAAAGCATCAAGCAGCTCGTGAAGAGGTCAAAGATCGCGTGGAAGAGTTCTCAGCCGCCCGCCTTCGAGAAGACATCCGTAAGTAGCAATATTCATATTACAAAATCATCGTGTCAATGTTGTACGCATTTCGTGGCGAACAGAGGAGGATTCTGGCACTTGAAGATGAATGGAGAATTAATAGCTTTAGGCATTATGATATTACTCAGCTGCACATTGCTGACCTCAAATATCGTTCAACCAACAACGGTATCAACTGACCCAATAATTCACACTGAAGACAATCCGATTATGAGTGATCTTACTCCACACTCGTCAATCGTAATTACACAAGATAGTGATTTTACGAGTCAAGGTTGGCCAGGAGCTGGAACATATGCGTCTCCTTATGAAATTGCAAATTTGGTTATTACTCCAAGTGCGGGCTCATACGCTATCAACATCTCTGGCGATGTAACGGCCAACTATACAATTGTAAATTGCAGCGTCGAAGGAAGTGGTTTTGCAAATGGATTTTTCTTGAACGCTGGGAATGCAAGGGTTTCAAGTTGTAATTTCACTGATGTTGATGTAGCTATCATGCTTGACAGTATTGATAATTCCACTATAGATACATGCGATGCAGTGACGACGGGAACTGACTTTGCGATTATTGTTGATAATTCTCAAAATACTACAATAACCTCTTGTCATCTGCATAACGCAGGTATGCGAGTAACAGATTCACCTCTGACTGCTGTTTCTCTATGTTTTGTATGGGCTTCAAACACAACTGGGTATGATGTTAGCTATTCTGAAAATTGCACCTTGTCAGGTGCTAGTGTGGTTACTGGTCTTGGAGATGGACTTGTACTTGATCACTGTGATGTAGCATACGGAATGAGCTGTATAATTACTGGAGTGAGTGGAACTGGAATTGCTGGTCTCAACTCATCTGATTGCAATTTTTTCCTTATGCAGTCCTTTTCTAATAACGTAGGATTACTTCTGAACTATACACAAGTTTCAACCTTTTCTTCCTTCTATACATACAATAACACTGATTCTGGAATCATTATTATGAATTCAGACGACTCAACGTTTTCATCATGTTCATCTTATTCAAATGGAGGGTACGGTCTTAGAGTTGATAGTGGAACGGGAAATACCTTCTTTGATAATTATCTCGGGTTCAATGTTCTTTTGGCCGCAATTGATGATGGAATACTTAATCTCTGGGATGACGGAGGAATTAGTGATATTGGTAATTATTGGGACGACTGGGATGGTATTGGAAATAAGCTGATACCCGGTACTGGCGGTCAAAGCGATCACTTCCCTCAACATTGGATATTCCCAGAATTCACCTACTCAGTCCCTGAGCGGTTCGTGGAATCCGGCGATAATGACGAATGGGTGACATGGTTTTTCCAAGGAACCAACCCAATGGCCTATATAGTAATGAAAAATGGAATGATGATAGAGTTTAATCTACTTGACGATACTGATCACGTATTTATTTCCATAGGCGCAAATCCGATTGGAGTATATAATTACACACTCTTCCTACTCTTTGAGGGTGGGGTAGGTATCCAAGCATCAACTGTTG
>JABCSP010000376.1 GCA_018238825.1 Candidatus Thorarchaeota archaeon
GATAGCCATCGTAGATGCTAATAGAAAGCAGAGTAATGTCACACCCTTTCTTCGGATGCTATGGAACGCCTCATATCCCGCAGGTTCTGCCGCCATGAATCATACCTCATTGTGGATTCTCTATTTGTCCATCGCGCATTCGGTAGACATGATCCATCATCTCGCCGACTTCAGGGTCATGAGTCACTGTAATCAGTGTGCCACCTTCTCCCTTTGTTAGTGAAATAAGAATTTCAAGAATCTCTAGTCCAGTATTATAATCAAGGTCCCCGGTAGGCTCGTCCGCAAGTACGATGACTGAACTAGCAGAACCTTCAGGTTTTGCAAGAGCACGAGCAATAGCGATTCTCTGCTGCTCACCCCCGCTCAATTCGTCAGGACGGTGCTCTGCTCTTTCTGCAAGTCCAACCAGTGAAATTAGGTGGTCAACTCTCTCTTTGCGTGCATCTTCTTCCACTCCTGCAATTAGAAGTGGAAGCTCAATATTCTCATACGCGGTCAATACCGGCAGCAGATTGAAGAATTGGAAGACATAACTAATTTTGTCCCTTCTTACTGTTGTGAGTTCACTTTCAGACATGTCTGTAATATCGAGGTTATCGATTATTACTCGTCCATCCGTTGGTCTATCAAGTGCTCCAATGAGATTTAGACAAGTAGTTTTTCCCGAACCACTAGGTCCCATAATTCCGATTGCTTGTCCACGCTTGATATTAAGAGACACACTCCTAAGAGCATGGACTTCAATCTCTCCCATTTTGTAGACCCGTGAAACTTCTTGTAAATCAATGATTGTGTTGTTATTCAGGTCGACCCACTCCGATTCTCCGCGACAACCTGTGATATTTCGTGAATGCTAATAAATGAGTCCTTTGAAGTACCAAGAATTGTACTACTACTGCATTTTACTGATTGAATAAGAAAGCTTTATAGTGATTGAAGACTTATCTAGCCATAGAATAGTAAGGATGGTAAGAGGTGCATCTATTCATTGTCTGACGAGATTATGGACAGGAAGTATGAATTCTTCAGCAAGAAGGGATTCCTAGTGGGTTCCATCTTGGCTGCAACTTCGCTAATACTGCAATCTCTCATTACATTCCCTGAAATTTGGCAAACAAGACCTTTCGGTTACATAATGCTCGTTGTTTGTTCTGCCTTTGTAGTAGGAGTTACATCTGGTGGTGTTTTAATTTACCTATATCCCCCTGACCAGGATGTCATTGGACTTGCAGGATTAGGAAGCGATGACTCTACTCAACATTTCTCACTAATACTCGTTATACTATCCTTAGTCGGACCCATGTTCTTCGGATTTTCATTCTTCTATGTAGAATTTAGTAATGATGCATTCATCTTCATTTGGGTATTGACCGGATTTGCCGCACCTAGTATTGGTCTCACGGCTGCAATGTTTGATAGATCCAGAGCTATTGCTGCTGATCTAAAGGTTTACTTCTCTATCCATAAGAAATTAGATATGACTAGTCTCGATTGGCTTCATGGTCTTGGTCCCCGAACTGCAACATACAGAATGGGTATGCTTGAGAACGCTGCAAGAAGTGTTGATGGGCTGAAAATCATTGGCCATGAGATTGTGAAGGAAAAAAAGCATGTAACGTTAAACCATCAATAATGTTGGAAAAGTAATCTATGGATGTCTTCTACGCATATGTACAATTAGGCCTTCTTCACTCCATGCAACCCAATTACATTTTAGACAAGAGAAGGATTGACTACCAAACCCAAAACGAGGCGATGACTTTTCTTCCAGCTCATAGATTGTGCCCCCATAACCACTCCTCTTTTTCTTCTTGATTTTGAATCTTTTATTAAAACAGTCTGTGCAGATGAACATGTTCTGGCGTGCATCATTGATGAAATTATCTTCTAGATTCGTTGCTGATTGAATTGGGTCCATTTCTTTTCCACAGCTTTCACATGGTTCTGCCGACTTAATCACCACATTGAGTTTCGAGGCTACTATTTGTTTCTACATTTTGAAATTTCTATGTAAGACCCATATAAGAATGCTATGAGTCCTGTAGTTCAATGGAAACAATTCTAATATATGTTATTATAATGTATTCTCATACAAATCTGAAGCAGTCTTAAAAACTTCTTCTGTATTCTCTCCTGTCAATGAGGAGGTTTCAATAAAAGCAACCGGGTGTAGACTATCATCTGAGCCAAGCCGCTTTGCTAGTTCTTCAGCATATTGAAATCCTTCATTGAAACTTACTGGGTCTTCTCCTGAATCCTCCTCTGACTCAGAACGTAAGTCTATTTTATTCCCGATAATAATAATTGGGGGCGTGACTTCACAAGTTATTGATGATTCTCTTAACCAGAAGTCTAAGCTTTCAAAGCTCCAACGATCTGAAGCTGCATAGACGATGACTAGTAACTGTGCATCATCATAGAACTTCTGACGCGGTAGTTTTGCTTTTACTGCCAAATCAAAAGACCAGATATTTAATTCGATTCTATGGTTTGAACCTTCTATGATCTTTCTATGGATGTACGATGACACTTCACCAGTTTCTTCATTGATAATTGAAGCTTCTGCACTACCCTTTTCTTTGAGAGTTCTTTTACCAACTCCAGATTCACCAAGTAGTAAGGCCTTGCATTGAACTATTGGTTTAATCTGGTGTGTGGGTGTTACCTTTGGAAGTGGTTCGGGTTCTGGCTCGATATCTTCCTCAATAGTTTCAGCCACGAGTTCAATAATATCTGATTCCGCCTCTTCAATCTGGGCTATTGCAATTTCCGCTCCAGGTGTTCGAATATACGTTGCTCCTGATGCAACTATTTCTTCATCACCCTCTAAATTGATGCTGATTTTTTCCTTCTTTTTCTCTTGAACTATTTCTTTACCACTTGGAG
>JABCSP010000377.1 GCA_018238825.1 Candidatus Thorarchaeota archaeon
GATAATTCATCAATCTCCGTCTTTTCACCTTCCCAAATAGTTCTGAGAAGTTCATAGATTGCAGCGAATGCTTTACCTTCCCAAGACCTTGAGAGTCCAGCGACTTTCATTAGGACTTTCACGAGGGTTCTTGCGGAGTTATCCAATAACCGGATAATATCATCTTGGTCTGCGTTCCTGTCTGGGAGTTTCAGTGGATTGATTGAGATGGCAAGACCTTTGCTACTTGCTGGAGTGTAAACACGGACAATCACTTTGTCCATGTATTCCTTGAGTCTTTCTGGAGGAACTCCCTTAGAAGCTAGTTCCTTTGGGTCTCCAGGTAACATCAAAGACGCAATATCCCCTTGTGGGTCAAATGCAACGATTGGAATACCTTCCATTGCTGCTTCTTCTAGAATACACTTGGAAAGAACTGTCTTTCCTGATCCTGTTGAACCGAAGATACCTCCATGTCGTCTTAGGAGATCTATGCTTATCTCAAATTTTTCGTCGGTTCGGTTCCCTTCTTCATCAAGCTTGAATCCAAGCCAGAGCTTATTGTCTCCCATAGCAAACACCAATCACTGCTCAATCGTACACCGAGTTTTAAGAGCCTTTCCGGTATATCAACTTTGCATCTGAAACAAAAAAAAATGAAAAGAGTGGATGGAGTGAACCCCATCCAGACTCTCTGAATCTATTCACCTACTGGTTCGTATTGCCTTCCAAGGAAGATGACGATTACTACAATCAGAGCAACTGCAAAGACCATCAATACTCCAGCAGCCCAAGTATATGATAGTGAATCTTTGATTACGCTCATTAGCAAGTAAACACCTGCCATTATCACACCAAGAAGTAGTGAAACCAGCATAAATCTAGATGTCATTTCCTTAATCTGTCCGGTTTCTGCACCCTCGGAAATTTTGCTTCCGAAGAAAACGAAAACGAACAAGAATATGTAGGCAATTACAATCATAGTGCCCATATCAAAGAGGTATCCTTGTGTTGCTGCATCGGTTCCTTCAAGGAGTCCAAAGACAAGAAGTGTTCCGAGAGCCATAATGAACACAAGCATGTTGGACATCATTTTGTCATCGGGATGCACGAAGCCAGTAATCTCGGTAAACGTATTGATTACGCTAATAACCAACACAACTGCTAGCATTGCAAGTGCTATCACCCATATGTAGAATGGATACACCAGTTGAGCTGCAGGAGCTGATAGTGAATCAAGCAGATATTTCACTCCAATTGCAACTGCAAGCAGTGTCAATCCGATTCCAGATAGGAAGTTTCCAATAGTAGTAAGCCTAACCATAATTCTCTCCTCTAATGTAGAGTTTCTACTGGATTTTAGTTCCAGTTTCTATTAACTCTTTGCTAGAGCTATATTTCCTTCTTTTGAGATGGCACCGCTTCCTCAAGGAAGTAAGTTCCAATACATGCTATTGCGATGAGAGCAATTACTAGAACCGCAAGTCCTGGGAATAGGCCTCCTATTGAATATGCAAGTTGACCTGAAAGTGGTCCAATGATCATCCCTGACCCAAAGAAGATCGAGTAAACGCCCATGGTTGAACCTCGCGCTTCTGCGCTGGAAATATCTGTAAGATACGCCATTGCCGCAGGCGGAAATGCTCCTGCAACGAATCCTAATATTGGTAGCATGATCCACAATCCATTGACCCAAAGTGTATCAAAGGGAACTGCAACAAGCATGTATGCTAAGGCTCCAAAACCAATCAGACCCACAACAATGAATGGTCTTCGTATCCTCATATGATCTGATAAATGTCCCATTACGATAATTCCAAGAACTAGAGAAACCCCCAGCATTGCAAAGAGGAGAATCATATCGGTTGCAGTTATGTCAAAGTAAACTTCAACGATGTGCTTTGTTTTCGAGATGACCAATCCGTAAAGTGCGATTATTGGAATATAGACTGGAAGCATTTTCTGAATTCTCTTATCACCAGCTACTTCCTTCAGAAGTGCCATAATACTGACATCATCGTGTGATATGACACGTGTTTCCTTGATTAGAATCAATGTCAGCACACCGGCTAATGCACATGCTCCTGCAGCTGTAAATAGTAAGAGATCAGGGTTAACCCCTAATTCTAATAAAATGATTCCCAAGCCAAAGCCACCAGCGAGACCCATCAATGTTGAGAGGTCGTAATATCCCATCAATCGAGCTCGGTTATCTTCTGATGAACAATCGGCAATCATGGAGAGAGTTGTGGTAACTTTGGATGCGGCGCCAATTCCGAAGAGGCCTGCAAAAATGAATGCGAGAATCTCAACGTGTGCCACACCAAACAGAAATGCAGCGGTTGCAGTGATGAACAAACTAGCAGCAAGAATTGGTTTTCTTCCAATTTTATCACTATACGAACCAAAGAATGAAACTGTACTTAATTCCGCAAGGGGATAGATAGCTAACACAACTGCAACGCCCCATCCCACAAGAGCACCGCCCATATACACCTCACTCGAAATCACAGCGATTGTCACATAGAATGACGCACGCATGATCAGCGTTACAAAGTACAGCATTATCAAGGTCAAGGCATGACCAGATTCTCGTAATCCCATTCTTTTATTCTCCATGAGGGTTAGACTGGGCCGTGCATTATTGTTTATAAGCTTGGTAGGTTGCACTATTGTACTATGGTCACCAGTAAGATTCCAAGAGAAATCGGCTCCACCAAGTATGTCTACTTGACACTCTATCGTTTGAAGACTATGAGTGATAAGGAAAAACATGAATGGTTCGGGTCATGGCGTAAGATTAGAAGGAATCTTCCAAAGGGCATCAAAATTGTCACAGAAGCTACAAGTGCCTTTGGAACTGATTATACTGGTTTCACGGTCTATGAGGGACCGCTTGAGAAGTTTG
>JABCSP010000378.1 GCA_018238825.1 Candidatus Thorarchaeota archaeon
TTGGGATTTACTGGATAGATGCGACCTTCATATTCGCTCTCAATCAAGTTACGCATAACATCGTTACCAAGTTTTCCGCGGGTATTCGATGCTCCAATCACTGCGATTGATCGAGGGTTGAATAATACGTCAATACTTGCTTGCCTGTTCACGGTATCCACGACCTAGATAGGGCCACAAATCGGGAAACAAAATTGGTTGAATATAACTTATATCCTCACGGCTTATTCTTAGAATCAACTCCAGAATTAAAGTTACGCTTTGATATCCAACCGAGTATTACACACAAACATATTGATGTATTACTGAGAACTATATCAGGAGAATACTCAATATGAAGCTAGTAACTTTACACATCCCTGAGCAATACGTCGAAGGTCTTGAACGTCTGGTTGAAAATAACCTCTATCCAAACAGGTCAGAAGCAATCAGAATTGCAATCCGAGACTTATTGAAGAGAGAGCTTTGGGGTTAGTAAATACAATTCATTGCAAAGGTTGTTTCAGATCAATTCAACATGCAAGATTAATTGAAAAGAGATTGCTTTGTGCCGGTTCATAGGTGGCGCGCATGTCGCTGACTGCACATCCATCTAAGAAAGCTTGATATCTATTCCTAATAGCAGATATCAAGATTGACGATTGCTGGAGACCTAAATCTAGGAGCGTGTTGAACCATAGGGCATGAAGCCTCAGGACTGAAACTAAATCCATCTATTTTAGATAGTCAGTCCAATACACGCCTAGTGAAAGGATGTCCTTGTTATAGACAGTTTGGAGATGAGAAAGTCTGTTTAAACAATGATGATGTTTTTCCGATCAACGCAATTTCTGTAGATCCTTCATTCTTTGAACAAATTAGTTGCATAGATAATTTAGTTGAGTACAAGAGTGACAACGAAAGTATGTGTTATCTACTGACCTATCTAGATAGAGAGGGTGGCTACTGTTATTGCGTCAGTCAAGGAAAGAGGATTAACATAAACAAGAAGGATGTTAAGGTCAGTGAAATTGACAGTGCACTCCAATTTGTTACGACTACAGATAAGAACAGAGACGGTGTTATCTGTTCAGATTGTATGTACAAGTACTTGAGAACTCTAGGTGAAGCTTCTGAAGGTTTTCTCACAGATTCGGAAAGAGAGGAAATAGTCGCGTCATATGTAAAGGATATCTCAACTAGAATGGCGGCTGAACTAAGTGGGTATTCAGAAGATAGTTTTTCAGATGAGAATTATGAGCAGCATGTACGATTCTATATTAAGAAACTTAAACAAACACGCTCTCAGTGGGCATCACTAACCATGAAACTTAAAGAAAAGAATGGTGATAAGACACTAACAGAACTTGTGGATCACTATAGAGCCTTACACAGACTTGAGGCCGTTTTCTTATTTCAAGTACTATCTCTTGATGAGAATAAGGAGGAGTCAGACCCACTGGAAACTCTTCGGTTTATGATAGGTGTGTCAGAGAAAGTAATCATGCTCAGCGATTTGATTAGAGAAAAAACGCACGATCTTCTCGATAGAAAGGCAATGAATAAAGAGCTCCAAGATTCTTTTCGAAAGCATTCAGAAAAACGAAAAGAAACCGAGTACAAATTCAGTAATCTCGTTAAAGTACTCAGTGAAATCGGTGCCCATTCCCCTACATAATCTAGCTATAGAATCTTTTGTCTGAAATGATTGTTTTCAGAAGATTAAGTGCAGAAGGAGAAATTTGATTATCATTCCATTCTTTGGCAAACTCTCTGTATACCTGAATATCAGGTAGAATCGTGTCTGCAAGATTCTTAAGCTCAATCTCTGAAGTCTGAGGTCCTGTTCCCAGACCTGGACATATTTCCTTCTTTGCACTTAGACCCCAAGTTCTTTGTCCATCAGACTCATCGAAAATAAAGGGGAAGGAACGACACACTACCGGACGTACAGGATGAATCATGCAAAGATGATCCTTCAAGAAGACACATTCGCTATTTTCCATCTTTTTCAGAGATATGAAGGAAAGCCCACCTTCTGTTGCGATTGAAGGAAATCTTTCAAGACCTACAGGTATTAATTCACCATCAGACACCACGTAGAAATCAAGAGCTTTGAGCATCTCATTTGGGCTCAATCCCAGAACAGCAGCAATCCTAACGATGTCGCTACCAGTGACAGTGACAAGAAGAAATTCATCCCGACAGCATGCACCGCACATAGTACATTCAAATCGTGGTAACTTTTCTTCTTCGGTATCTTTTTTGCGACCAGTTGGGTTCAATGGATTCACCATGCACTTGTATCTCAAGGAGGTTTTTCTTTATCTAATAGAAGGAAGGAACTCAGCAAGCTTTGCTATCCCTTCTTCAATGTCTTCAAGAGGTGTAGCATAAGAGAATCTAAGATAACCATCATACTTCTTTCCAAATACTTTACCAGGAGAGGCACAGATACCGACCTTCTTTAGGAATAACTCAGCAAGTGTTTCACTACTAAGTCCATACTCCGTAAAGTTGGGGAAAACATAGAAAGCACCCATCGGATTCAAACAATCAATTCCTTCGATATCATTGAAGAGGTTGGTGATTAGATCACGTCTTTTCTGATACTCCCATACCATCAGTTCGAGGGCGTTTTGGTCACCAGTAAGAGCTTCTGCTCCAGCATATTGAGTAAATGATGCTGCACATGAGGTTGTATTCTGTTGTATGCGCGCCATATTGTCTATTGTTTCTTCGTTCCCAATAGCATATCCCAGTCGCCAACCAGTCATTGCATGAGATTTAGATAACCCATTAATCACAAGGGTTCTTTCCATCTCTTTGTCAATTTCAAGCATCGAATTCTGTTTGAACCCATCATAAACAAGGCGCTCATAAATCTCATCTGAGAA
>JABCSP010000379.1 GCA_018238825.1 Candidatus Thorarchaeota archaeon
CCGCAGCAATCGCATATGCTGTAGACCCACAGGGTGTGGCCAACATAGCTCCATCTGCTCGACCGTAATCGATGCGAACATCATCAAGGAATATTTGAAAGGTTAGTAATCGACCAGGTATTTTTGAAACAACATACACTTCATTTAGCGCATCGGGAAAGACCTTGTCCCCAATACCAGAGCTGATGTTGATGTTTGTTTCGATTATACATTCTCCAGCTATAACCTTCTCAAGTGAATCGAATGCGGTAGTCGTACCGGTTTCAGTGAGAAAGCCAACTGTTCCGCGATTCACACAAAACAAGGGTGTTGCCCTATCTTTGAGCTTTGAGAGGGTATAGAGAATTGTGCCATCCCCACCAATTGTCACAACAAAATCCACATCCATATCTTCAATGGGTGTAGGTTCAATTTTGTCTTGAGCCACATTACATGAACCAGGGTCAATCTGTATATTGATATCATGAGATATCAGAAGTTGAGCAATACGTTCAGCGATACTCTCGATCTCCTTACGACCAGGTTTGCATACTAAACCTACTGCCCTTTTGTCACTCAAGATTTGTGGGTTCTGGACAATCACAGTTAAACACGTCCAACATTGGCTCTTATGGTTCGCATTTTACTGTTGTTACAAGGGAAATATCACTCGGAATCGCGCCCCCAAATATATATAGTGAGTCAGAGAATGTTCCAGATAGGTCTAAGACACAGTAGGTGTAACATCGTGAGTATTAAAAAATCTGAAGCTAAGAGCCTGAAACCAGGAAGCTACTTCCTAATAGAAGGCGAACCATGTAGAGTTATTTCGATGGACAAGTCAAAACCAGGAAAACATGGTGCTGCAAAAGCCAATATTGTCGCCATTGGCTTCTTCGACAATAGAAAGAGAAATGTCATTATGCCTGCAGACCGTATGGTCGATGTTCCAATCATTGACAAAACTGGTGCAACAATCATTGCTGATTTAGGTGAGAATTACAGTTTAATGGATACTGAAACTTTTGAAACCTACGAGGTACAAAAACCAACTGATCCTGAAATCGCCTCCAGCATTAACCTGAATGTAAATGTTGAAGTCTGGCATCTCATGGGAAAGAAAGTCATCACCAGGGTCAAGACATAGCTAGTGTCTGAATAAGTTTCATTTCCTGATAAGTCGAAATAAGGGATGTTCCAAATGGTTACGATGGATAGAATCGATGAAAATGATCGAACGATTATCGAGATTCTGGCTAGTAATGCAAGAATATCACTCAGGGATATCAAGAAGAAAGTAGACCTCAGTCCAAGTTCAATTCGAAATAGAATGGAACGACTTGTTAGTCTTGGTGTCATCAAGAAGTATACTGTAGATGTCGACCATCAAAAACTTGGTTATGAAATACAAGTTGTCGCACTCATAACATCAAAACCTGCAGAATCGGATATGCTCTGTAAAGCTCTCTCAAAGTACGATGAGATTTCGGAGGTTCTCCGTACATCAGGTCCTGCCAACTTCATTTGCATGATTCGAGTTCGCAATATCAGCGAGCTTACAAAATTCATTACTTGTGAACTGGAAAAGCTGACTGGTGTTGAAAGAATCGAAACCATGTTTATTCTACCTCAAGATGATTAGAGTAAGAGATAACCTGAGATAGTTAACCGGAGGGCGAGATTTGAACTCGCACCGCGAATCTATGAATTACACAGATAACCATCCATCTTTTGTTTCTGGTGATCCACCTTTCCATGGAGCTGTTGGGGGTTCAATGCCAATCTTGCGGTCTATAAACAAACCAATAATGAGAAGAATAGGTATCGGACATCCAAATGCATTTGCAAAGAATGGAGCAAACAAAAATGCACTCATTGGTATTTGACTAAGAAAAGCAAATACCCAGACAGTCCTCTTTCGAATCAGGCCTTTCTGATGTTTACGAATTGCGATTACAAACACAAAGCGCAAAATTGACAAGAAGAATGCTATAGCCGTATTAAGTGTTTCGAAGATAAAGAATCCAGAACCGGCACCGCCAGAGTCTGACCATTGAACATAAGACCATAGAACCCCAACTATTTCAAAACGATAATCATCCGAAAAAGAGGATATTCTAACCCAGAAGAAGAATGGTGCAATCAATGCCACAATGGTAAGAAGCTCAATTAGGTGTTTGCTGTGTTCATACTCAACAGGTTTGATGGTCATTCACTCGCCCTCCAAAAGTTTGGCTCACATATTGTGAACTCAAAGATAGCGTATTAGTTTTTCTTTTCACAGATTTTACACAAGTTAATTGAGATAGTGAAGAAAGTGGTGCGGAGGGCGAGATTTGAACAATCCGTTACTTGTTTGGTTCCATCTTCCAAAAGAGAACAATTACCAGGACGAACAAACCCCAACCAGCAACAACCACTACTAAATCAGGGAATATGGGAGGATTTGTAGGATAAGAAGTGGCGCTTTCTGTAGTTGAAGTTTCCGATGTTGTTGATGTTGAAGTTTCCCAGGTGAGATTGTATTCGGATACTGTCATTTGAACACTGAAACCAGCTTGTATTGGATATGGTGAACTGCCGGGGATAATCTGACTGGAATAGGGGGGCTGAACATCCCAAGTATAGATGCAATCAGTTCCTTCGCGTGAATCAATCAAGTGGTCCTGGATGTTTGGATTCACACGAATAAATTGGGTTCCATTGATGACCGTTATTTGTATCCTAATATGTGTGGAATCACTCTCTATTTGATCCGGTGCCAAACCAAAACCAACTTCTGTATAACTGACGCTGACTGACGTTACAGTAATCAGGTCATTGAAGTGAAAGATAATACTTTGATGTGGACCGAAACTCAGATTCATCAGTGTAAAAGGAATAACGGAGAACCAAG
>JABCSP010000042.1 GCA_018238825.1 Candidatus Thorarchaeota archaeon
CCGCAGGAAGCATCCTGTATACTCCTAGTCCTGTTCCCCTGATCATTTCTTTGATATCCATAGATACGGGTCCAGCTCTTGATACAATAACTGGAATTGTCATTGCCACACGGCCATCCGGTCTCAATACTTGCGCAATCTGTGCTAATGCTTCACGATAAAGCTCAGTTAGTTCTTCAATGATTTCTTCTGCTTCTTTGGCGGTGGGTTTCTTCTTGGTCACCGGTCCAAGACTCGGTTCGAAAGCCACTGCATCAACTTCCTTGCGAATAAGATTAGTGAGATTTCGTGCATCTCCTCTTATTATATCAAAGCGTATTTGTTCACCAATATCTCTTCCAAACCAAGACAAGTTCGCTTTAGTGCCCTGTACTTGATTTCCGTTAATATCGACACCAATAACCTTCATTCCAAGCATAGCTGCTTCCATGAGAAGAGTACCAGAGCCACAGAAGGGGTCGAGTACTGTATCACCTGGTCTAGCTCCAGCAAGATTGAGAAGGGTCCTGCATATCTTAGGACTAGTGCTGATCTCTGAGGAGATGTATGGTCTTGACTCATCACGATACTGTTGAAGCAATGAGTCGTATATCACCATAGTTCTCGCTAGATAGAGATTTTTCTCAGTGAATGCTGCCAGTATCTCCGCGTTAGGTGGAGTCAGTAGATTGTTTTTAGCAATGGTCTTTGGCCAGAGGGCCAGATTCATCCGCTTGACTTTACGTCTGTCTGGCTCATCATATGCAAAATAGTCTGCTTTACGAGCTCCCTTCTGAAGTAGTAACTTCTTGATTGTATCATCCAACCCTCGAGTAAATCTACGATATTGGATTGGTGCTTTCCCATCAATAATGGGATAGGTGCTGACGCCGAACTTGATTTTCTTTCCTCTCGGACGCTGCCATAAATCAGGTAACCACGGACAACTTGTGATGATTTCTAATGCCTCTCTGTCAGGTTTCCCATTGGTTGGATACGCATTTGTGGGTATGATAATGTTGTAAGTCTGTATCACCCGACCTACTTTGTAGCAACCACCAAGTGCAGCTTGCATATCTACAACTTCTTCGAGACTCAATTTTTCCTTGAAGTCAAGAATAACTGCATGTCGTGAATGATCAGAAACGACCGCCTCATATCCTCTATTCCTCACGTAGACGAGGAGTTCTGCAATACTGAGTAACCAATTTGAACCCAGTATGAACATGTATTCAACCATCGTTATATCTTCTCCATCTCTTCAAGCAGAAACTTTGCGTATAATGCTCCCTCAAGAGGGTTTGGAGTTTCGCATATGAACGTAGGCTTATATCCAACTTCATGAACTATTTCCATAAGTGGATACAAATCTGGTCCCCACTCCCCTCCGAAAGGTTTGTGCGATGCTTCTCCCTTCTCGGTGAATGTAATTGCACTAATGTGGAAGTGCATATTATCCAGAAACAGTTTGCCTAGTTCATTTTCGAACTGATTGAAGACTTTCAGGTAGCTCTCTTTGTCAGTCATCTTTCCCTGTCTTCGTGCATAAAGATGCGCCCAATCAATGGTTGGTATGCATCCATCTACATCCTGACATAATCTGATAATTTGTTCAATTGAACCAAACATACTAAGTTTTCCAGCAATTTCTGGTGCAAGAAATGCCCCCTCTCCAAGGTGACCAGCCTCTTCCCATACACTCTGCAAAGAGTCTCTCATGACTATGTGTGCTTTCTCAGGGCTTAGTCCACCAAAAGTACCAGGATGAAATACTATCCTCTTCACAGCCATCAGAGGAGCAAATTTGAGAGCTTTGATGAGCCTCTGTCTTGAACGTTCGCGAATTTGAGGGTCTTTAGATGCAATATTGATGTAGTATGCTGCATGCATACTCATTGTGATGTTGTTACTTCGAGCAAGATCCCCAATCTGTTTTGCCCTTTCTTCACTGGTTCTTAATCCATGTACAGCTGCATATTCGAGTGCATCCATACCTGCATCTACTAGAATCTGGAAAACGCGTTCAATTTTACCTTGCGCATCAGCAGGAAATCCTGCAGGACCAAAATGAACTTGGCTCAGATCAATCACTACTCCAGAGTGAATTCCCATCGACAATATGCATCCTCTGGGTGATCATCCGGAGGACAGAAAATACAACGGGTCTTAATCATTGGATCAATTGTTTTTGCAAAGTAACTGTATTCAATCTCTCCCACAGGCCTGCATGGAAAATCTGGAAGTCCTTTTCGATTTCGTGCGAGCTGGACTCGACATGCGTTCATTGTAAATATCAGTGTCTTCTCGTCTTTCCATTCAGTTGACTGTGTGTTGAGTCTTGCATAAACTCGATATCCAAGGGCCTGCTCAAGGGACTTGAGACCTCCCTTAGGATCTATTCCAAACTCTTTCATTATCCGTTTGGCTTCAATCGGAGAGAATATCTTCCATGCTTCTTTGTCCATCTCGATAGCGACATCCATCCCATACTTCTTCTCGAGTGCAAGGAAGTATGCACCATCCATAGCCTGCCATGCTTTAGCATACGCATCAATTATCTTGAGCAGTTCCTCTTTTGGTAAGTCTTCGAACATAATCCATCGCCTATATCATTTCAGAGCGCCCTAGAATATGAGTGATTGGGTTTGTTCCTCATTGCCCACAAGTCTTTAATCTGGACTATTATCCATTTTCGATGAAGGATGGAGAAACCTTTGACAGAAACAGATACATCACGCAAAATAGACATTCGTGCATTTCTTTCAATAATAAGACCTCAGAATTGTATTATTGGAGGCCTTACAGTGATTGCAGGGATTGCTATAGCCTATAACATCCACTTCCCCTCTGGCGATTATACTGGGCTCTCTCCTTTCTTGTATCTATTTGTTTATGGTTATATTACATATTTTCTAGTTGCTGCTGGTGGGAACGTAGTAAATGATATCTATGATATCGAGATTGATAAAATCAACAGACCCCACAGAGCTCTACCCAGTGGAAGAATGACGGTAAAACAAGCATGGGCATTTGTAGCATTTTTGAGCATCCTTGGAGTTTTCTTTGCTTGGCTACCAGGTCGACCCATTAGTGCACTAATTGTTCTATTCTTCACATTAATTGGATACATCTATGCTGCAAAAGTAAAGACTCTTGGTCTTGCTGGTAATTTTATGGTCGCTTTTTCATTTGCCTTTGGTGTGCTGTATGGATCAATGATATTTGCAGAAGTTTTGTCGTTCACAATCTGGTATACAATTTCAATTCCAGCTTGGCTTTTCTTCTTTACAGCTTTCCTGATTCTACAAGCTCGAGAAACAATTAAGGGTGCAGAGGATGTTGAAGGTGATGAATTACGAGATGTTCGCACAATAGCAAGAATCTACGGTTACAAGCCAGCTGCGATAGTAGCAGGAACACTCAATTTTCTAGGGGTCTTGAGTTATGTCCTCATCTGGGTCTGGGGATTCGCAGACTTTGCGCTTTGGCCACTCTTGATTCTGGGTGCTGCGGTTGTTTTTGGAGCTGGAGTTCTACCTCTTACAAGACCTGATGACAAGAAACGACTTATGATTGCAAGTACCTTGGATAAAGTAGGTGCACTAGTAGGGTTGATTGCTTTTGTGACCATCCCGCTCTTTGCGATATTGTTCTGAAACCTAATGCACTTGCCAAAAGGTCCAAATTAGCACAATAGTGCATAGGATTGCAACAACGGTTGCCCATGAGGTAGACGTGTCATGGGCTTCTCTTATACCAAAGATAAGCAGAAATCCTGTCCATAGAAAACTACCTGTCGTCAAAATATCAATTATCCACCAAACCCCCGAGTTATACGCGAAATTCACTATGTCCGGCGTTATGGCTATTAATGCCCCAGGACTGGAGAAATTTACTACCGTAGGATACGCTGGTAACACTACGAGAATAACAATGATTGCGAGAAGCCGGACAAGAACCACAGGGAGCATGCTATACCCAACGATTGCTAGAGTCTTCATCTTACCTCCAGTCCCTCCCGCCAATCTGAAAGCGAAGTAGGCAAATGCTGTACCGATAATGAGATAGATTAATCCCAGCATTATACTGGGTAGCAAACCAATCAATGCTACGATGTAGAAATGTCCTCCATATGGACTAAGCAATACATTGGTATTCACTGTTTCCATTGTTGTTGCATTCACTAAAACAGAAGCTGTCACTTTTGATGACAATGTTAGAAAGAGACCCGCAATAATAGCTGCATTGATTAAGATTACAATGAATGGCCCAACTATATCTGGTCTTTGACCAATATCACGATAGGTTACAGAGGGTTTTCTGATAACACCCCATAATCTCTCACCTGTTCCCATGAAGCGTACTTCCTTCGCTTCTGGTTTTTTCAACATCGGTAAGATTCTCTCAAGAGTTTCTTCTGCAATTTTCTCTCGACATATCGGACATATAGTTGCATCAGCTGGTACGGGACTATCACAGAATTCACAGCGTCTAACCATAATCCATTCACCTGTAAGGGGACCACTACTTCTGATTGTTGCTTCTGTCTATTTAAGCGAATGCCGGTTGTTTCAGAACACTTCAGGTTACCACATTTTGAAGGTCTTGAATATTCCGGTGGGATATACGATAATGAATGGAATTAGTGCATCCCACAGACTCTGAAAACTATTGAGAATTATTGCATAGCTAATAATGAACTCCATTGTGAAGAATGGATATGCAATGGAACCATATAGTAGATTTATGGGGACCATTAGAGCTAATCTCATAACAAAGGCAAGAATCATGAGAGTGGCATAGAATTTCGGTCGTGAGAGGGCCTCCCCCCCTACATTGTTTTTCAATTTACGAACACCATACCATGGAATCACTATCATAGGCAAAGTAGCAATGAGTTTCATGACCGGACCTATTGCTGTTGGGTCATAGAGAAAGAGACCCATTGTTCCAGCAATTACGCATACCAAACCTACCCAGATTCCTCCTATTAGGAATGCTATGATCCAGAATATTGATACTGGATCGAAGATAGCTATTCCCCAACCGGGAATTCTTGGAACTATCTCGGCAACAGGTGCAATAGCAATAGATAATGATGCAAGTACACTGGCCAGTACTACTCGCTTGACTTTCTTACTACTATCGGATTCTGGGATGGATTCAAGGTTAATTTCTTCTTCATTGATTGAATGACTTTCCATTGAAGTTGCCCCATGGGTGGTGGTGTCGCCCTGACTCTTTTGCGAAAGGTTCTCCCTTATCAATATACCCATATGTTGTTAGATACCCATTATTGAGTAATGATTATGTTGTGTCCCCTAAGAGACGATCCACCTTACCCGAAAACTCCTCATGGGTTGCTGGTTGGAACTTGGGTCGACTCATCATCTGAAGCAATTTGCGTGTTGGCTCAAGCCAATCCGGATTGATTCTCCACTCTGCCCAGTCGATTCCAGAAGTGAGTGATGTTCTACTGATTATCAGCCGTGATGAAACCAAATCATTCATACCATTCAAGATTGTACCTATCGTAACTGCACCAACAATTGATCTCACGTGACGAGCTGCTCTTAGAATATCTGCTGTGGTTACCCACTCTCCATCTTCTGCGAGAACCTTGAGAACTTTCAATCTAACTGGATCTGCATCGATAGCTCCCTTCAATGGTGCAAGATTTATGGGTTGGAGGTGCCTATCAAAATTCTCTTCCTTCTCCCATGGTTCGTCATCCTGATTTTTGCGAAATGAACTGAATTCCAATATAGGTACACCACATAGTCATCAGGATATAACCTTTTGAACCGAAGTATTATGCTAAAACGCTTGTGCACAGTCCTTACACAACCCTTATTTTGATAGATTACACCGACTTGAACCATGAGCGCTCGTGATCCTATGGTTGGGCTATTCAATAGGAGCTTCAACAAACCCTCTGATTTGCTCTGCTGTGCCTTTGGGCTCCGTACTAGTGAGTTTGATGTCTATTTCCAACTGATATCTGGTCCTAAGTCTGTTGAACAGATTGCGGAGCGACTCAAGAAGGACCGAAGTAATATTCAAAGGGTACTAAAAAAACTCCATTCCAAGGGTCTCGTAATGCGTAACACCCACAAGATTCAGCGGGGTGGTTACTATTACGAATACAGTGCAGAAGATACTGAAGTTGTTAGGAACCAAATTCTTGCTCAACTTGAAGAATGGTACACAGCAACCAAAAGCTTCTTGATAGCGAGCTGGTCGCCAACGGCTCAGTAAATATTCATACTGAGGCAAGTTTCTATGTCAATTGTACCGATTAAGACTAACACAATTGCGCTCACAACTATAGCAATGATTGCGGCTCTCGGAATTGTTGTTCGCTATACCATTCAAATCCCGATTATTCCAAATGCTGTTGTTCTAACACCTGGCTTCATGTTTTCAATTCTTGGTGGCATAATCGGAGGATTACCTGGTGGTATTATTGTTGGGGCGATTGTCGGAATATCAGGAGCCCTTTCAGGGACTGAGATTCCTATTCTTCCAATGTTTGGCAATATCTGCTTGGGAATTGGGTCTGGATATGCAATCTATTTTTCAAAACGTGACAATTTGAAGTATTACATTCTAGTGATTCTTGGTAGTGGAATCATTGGAGGGTTCTTCCCAACTATTACCGTCTTCTCATCATTTGTTGACCCATTAATTGTCAATGTGATTGCGGCCTCTATTGATATGGCTCAAGCATTTCTATGGGCTGTATTGGCACTCGCAGTCGAAAAGAAGATCATTCGTCCAATAGTTGGTAACTATCTATACTCTGAAGTAGAGATTAAAGAACTAGATGAACACGAAGGCTAGTATACGATGACAGATCCGCACAAGACCGTGAACATCAATATCCGTCAAGATCTATTTGGTGCCAACGAGGATGCTGCATCACTAAATGCAGAATTATTCAAGAAACATGGAATCACTGTCATTGACATCATGGGCTCTGTTGGAACAGGAAAGACCCAATTGATTGAAGCTATGTGTGAGCTACTGCATGAACGACATAGGATTCTCATGGTAGCTGGAGACCTTGCAACAAATATTGATGCAGATAGAGTTGGATCTCATGGTGTTGACACTGTCCAAATCAATACTGGTACTGCTTGCCATCTAGATGCAAGAATGGTGAGAGTTGCCCTAACTGATATTGACCTCTCAAAGTATGATGTTGTCTTCATTGAAAATGTTGGAAATCTAATATGTCCTGCTGGCTATTCACTGGGTGTAGATAAGAAGATTGTAGTAGTTAGTGTGACTGAGGGTCCATATATGATACAGAAACATCCACTCACAATCAAGAGAGCTGATATGGTCGTCATCAATAAAATAGATCTTGCTGAGATTCTGGAGTTTGACGTTGATGCATTAGTGAATGACGTCCGAGAAGTAGATGCAAATCTTTCAGTTCACAAGGTAAGTTCAAAGACTGGCCTAGGGATTCCAGAGTTAATCGATTCACTTGGACTCTAATTATCAGTAAGTAATTCTTCAAGGGCTGCTTTAACTCCTTGAATGTGACCTGCACCAAGAACAGCTACAATCTTTCCTTGAACATCGTTCAGGATGAAGTGTAGCGCTTGTGCCAAGTATTGATCTCTCTCCTCAATCAAGACCTTGGACAGTCCAGGAAATTCAGACCGAAATTGCTCAATGATATCATCAACAGCTCCATCCTGTTTCAGCATATCAAGGATGTCTGTTTCTCCACTTTCCTCAATATCTTGTGTAGCATCAGGGAGCATTTTGGTCAAACTATATAGTTCATCGAGTGGGACTCTCATCATTGCTTGAATTGTTGTCTTCATTGGTCTATCAATCAATGCTATCTTAGCCCCAACAGCACGACCTTCTTCAATAGCTGCCATCATTTCGTCACCAACATTGGACCCTGTTATTCCACCTAGAGCTTGCTCCATAGCAGCAAATTGTTGCATCAGGTCTTGCGCAGTGTCGCCAGTTAGTGGCATTGTTCCTATTTCTTTGTGGGCATCAGGATTTGATAGGTGTTCATAGCGCTCATGATCTAGTTCTAGGGCGACAACAGTGGGTCTAACTTCACGGACAACCCTACGTGCCTCTTCAACACTATCAAGATCTGTATGTATTACCGCCACGAATACAACTCTATCAAATTGATTACCCACCACATTCACGCTCACAATAGTAGCGAATAACCTAGATATGTTCTTTTTTGTTTGAAGAAAATAGGCAGTAAACGTTTACCAAATGAAGGCATCACATACGCTCTTCAAAAGAGGCTATGAGCATAAGCATAAGCTTTTTCACAGAACAAACGTTTACCGTATATTACACGAACCTGCGTGTAGGAGAAACCTATGGTATTAGATCTTGATGTGGCTTTTGCAAAATTAACCAATCCGAGAATGACTGCAGGACTGATGGTTCTTCATAGTCTTCTAAGTCAACTAAAGGGTGAACCCGTTGAACCCCGTGAAATTCGAAAATCTGTAGATGAGCTTGTGAGTAAACGAAGTGTATCAAAACAATCGATAACTAATGCTGCTAGACGACTTGATGAAGCTAGTATTATTGATCGCAAAGAGAACAAGTATGCTGTTAACTACGGGTATCTCGTTTCGGTCTTGCTCAATACTTTACTTGAGATGAACGAGAGAGTAACAACTTTGGAAGAAGAAGTTGAGCTTCTGAAAATTACGAATCGCTGATTTCTCTCAATTTGCCACATCGAGAAAGAAGGTTATTCAGGTATTCAACTAAGGATTTTCAACATTCTCTAGATTTTTTTAACACTACGAAATACAATTAGAATTAACAGGAAAACAATCACACTGAACGAAACTAATACCAAGACCCACTTGAGTTGGGTCACTACACTCGCAATTGCTATTACAAAAGCTGAAAGATTAGGATATGAAAGAATCTGACTGAGAAGAAGGATATTTTCTGTATAATCCGTAATTCCGGCTGCCAGAGGTAGAAAAACCAATAGTCTGATTTTTTTTGCGCTAAACTCCAGCTTGTTGAGTTCCAAGTTTATTCCAATCATCATGGAAACTGAGTATACAAATGGGAAGAGAAAATCAAGCGCATATATCTGTAACCAGACTCCAAGTCCCTCTATACCAATCCCATCAAATGTTGCCTGAATATCAGTGAAGGAATAGCCCCCAAGACGAGTATCCAGAATTACGAAGTCACCATAAACATCATTGATCATAATTTGAGTCAAATATCCTAGCATAATTGCAATGATGATACTAACAAGACCTCCGAGAATCAGATGTTTCGGTCTTGAAATCTTTTCAATAGTGTCTAACACTCTTGTCAATATAACACTCCAACCTTCAATCACTAGACATCTAATTTCTTCTTTAGTTTTTGCCAAAGCTGTCTAACACTAACATGTCCAATGTCTCCACCTGCTCCATGGCCACTAGTGCTATCACCACAAAGCCAAACATTCGACGTACCTGGTATTGGCTCCTCGCAAGATGGTCTACTAAACCTGTGCTGGTTGATGTTCACTTCAGCACCATCGCACATAGGCACAATCAATCGTCTGACAAAAGCCAAATTATTCTCAATCTCTGGATATGCCTGTGTAAGTTCTTTCCACATTTCATCAAGCGCTGCATCTGTCTTGGATTTGTCACTGACATCAGCGAAATTCATTGGTTTCAGCCAAGTGCCAACAAGAGCGCCTTCAGGTGCCATACTTGATTCGACATTACTATACCATTGACCGAAGCTATTAGACTCTCTGAGGAAAATAATACCTGAATGATCTGTTATTCTACGTGTCAATGCCACATCTATTACAACGCCCGCTGTGGGTTCAAGAGCTTCACATTGTGCAATGAATTCCGTATCTACTACCGAATCTGCTGCTAATTCGCCCAGTACACTTCGGATGTTCTGCACTGGAACCGTGATTATTACATCTTTGTTGACACCGACCTCATATTCATCACCGCTGGAAGACTTCAAAGTAACAGAAATTGCTTGACCTTCGTTGAAGCTAATTTTAGTGCATTCAACGTTAAGAAATACACCGTTATTCTTCTCTATAGTTTCTGCAAATCCATCGAATAGAGATTTCCAACCACCCTTTGGGTATGTGACGCTAATCTTCTGCTTCAGATTCTCCATGAAAGCTTCAACCATCTCCCCGAAGCTGACTCGATCTTCAAATGGACATACCATCATAGATTCTGCGCAAAGAAATAGAAATTCACCTAGGCCCTTATTCCGACGCTCTTCGTCCCATCCAAGTGTATTCTCTGTGTAATCTCGAAGACTTACGTTCAATAAGGGTCCGGTCTTCAAACGTTTTATCTTAATTAAAAATGACAAGAAACTCCATAATCCCACTAGAGGTGTTTTCAAAAACTCGGCAATACCAGTAGGAAACATTACAAACGACTTGGCACCCTCGTCAACTGTTTTGCTCCCGTACACATACGACCTGCCTTGTGGTTCCAAAAAATCCACCTGTTTATCAATTTCTATCAGGGATTTGCCTAACGCAGATTTCTCACCGTATCTGACTGCGTGGATCCCATAATCTAGTGTGTAACCATCGCGTTCTAAGATGTGCGCGCGTCCTCCACGCTTGGGAGATTTCTCGACGATTAGCACTTTCTGACCTGTCGGTCCAAACTTGTTTGCGAGTAAAGCACCAATATGGTGACCTGCAATTCCTGCGCCCACAACCAAGTAATCCACAGTTTCTTCTCTCTCTCTCTCTTCGGACATTGATTTTCACTTTGAAGAATATACGATTACAGCTCGATTTAAATTTGCGGAGAATACTATTATTCACCAAACATGAGCCACTAGCGGAAAAGTCTTCTGTGTTCTTTGCGTGATATGTAACGAGTTGTGGTAATCTTGGATGCTATCGATAGAACAATAATCTTGGCTTTGTATGAAAATTGCAGAATCAGCTATGAGGCTTTAGCTCAGAAAGTGAAGCTGACCCCTAACGCAGTTAAGAACCGAGTTCACAACCTGATTACAAAAGGAGTCCTTACGCACTTTCTCATTGTATTTAATCCAAGTGAGATTGATGCAGAGTCCTTTCAGGCAATAGTCCTGACGGATGGAAGCGAGGACCCCTCCAAGTTTGTGTCAACACTTGGTCTTAGTCCAATGATTGGACATGCTAATACACTAGCTACAGTTCAGGGCGGTGCCTATCTTGTTTGGGGCGAGTTCATTGGCACAGAAATGTTACATGAAGTCAGTACGTTTCTTCGAAATCTAGACAAAGTTCATGATGTTGATCTGTATGTTGTTCTCGCTCCAAAGCGTGAACCAAAGGGAGAATTCAGCAAATTGCATCTCAGAGTTCTCAAAGGTTTGCAATCAAACCCGTTAATGCAGACTTCAGAAATCGCTCAACTGACAGGAATCTCTGCTAAAACCGTTCGTCGAGCTCTAAAGGAGATTGCCGCGGAAGGTAAGGTTTCTTTCAGAGGAAGGGCTGATCTTGCAGCAGGTTCACTCGTCAATATCCACATTAGAATAGAGTGGGAAGAAAAAACCATATCACTCGAGAAACTTGTGAAATGGCTGAATAAGAAATATCCAGTAGCATTCTGGTTTCCATTCCCATCTGCTACT
>JABCSP010000380.1 GCA_018238825.1 Candidatus Thorarchaeota archaeon
AGTTTCTTGACGAACTTATGTCTAAGGGACGTATCTATGGTTACAGATACCGTCCTCAAGGAGTAATCAAAGCCAAACCAGTTGATGAGTACAAGGGCATTCTGGAAGCAAGCGCAATTCAACTCATGATTGATAACAATCTGGATTTTGACATTGCATTATATCCCTACGAACTTGTGACGTATGGCGAATCTGGTCAGGTTTGTCAAAATTGGATGCAGTACCAGCTAATCAAACAATACTTGGAGTCGATGACAGAAGAACAGACACTTGTCGTTAGTTCAGGTCATCCAGTTGGACTCTTTCCATCGCGTAAAGATGCGCCTAGGGTCATATCAACAAATGCACTCATGGTTGGTATGTTTGACACTCCTGAGGGATTCCATCATGCAGCTGCGATGGGTGTGGCTAATTACGCCCAAATGACAGCAGGCGGCTGGATGTATATTGGTCCACAAGGGATAGTCCATGGTACAATGATTACGCTGCTGAATGCAGGTCGACTCTATCTTGGATTACCTGATGACGAAGATCTCAAGGGTAAGGTCTTCCTGACATCTGGACTTGGTGGGATGAGTGGAGCCCAGGCTAAGGCAATTGAAATTTCTGGGGGAATTGGAATCATTGCTGAAGTCGATAAGAGTAGGATAGAAACGAGACATGAACAGGGTTGGCTCAGAAAGTATTCGGATGACCTCGGAGCAATTTTTGAGTGGGTCAAAGAGTACCGACAAAACGGTGAGGCTGTATCAATTGGATATCACGGTAATGTGGTTGATATCTGGGAATACATTGCTAAGAACAACATTACAGTTGAACTGGCCTCGGATCAAACCTCTTGTCACGATGTCTACGGTGGGGGATATACACCCCATGGTGTGACCTTTGACGAAGGACGTGAACTTCTCAAGAATGACCGAGATAAATTCAAGGAGTTAGTTGATGCATCGCTCCGTTATCAGTTTGAACTCATTGAAACCATGACGAAGCGTGGAACATTCTTCTGGGATTATGGTAACTCGTTCATGAAAGCAGTCTTCGATGCTGGAGCAACAAAAATTGCGAAGAATGGTGTCAACACAAATGATGGATTCATCTTTCCATCCTATGTTGAGGATATCATGGGTCCCATCTGTTTCGACTACGGTTATGGTCCCTTCCGTTGGGTATGTCTAAGCGGAAAGCATGATGATTTGATTACTACTGATAAAATAGCTATGTCTAAAATAGACCCGAACCGCAGGGGTCAAGATCGGGACAACTACATCTGGATTAAAGATGCAGAGAAGAACGCGCTTGTTGTGGGTTCACAAGCACGAATCCTCTACGCTGATGCTCAAGGGCGTGTGGATATCGCCCTCGCTTTCAATAAACTTGTACGGGACGGAAAGGTTGGACCAATTATGTTGGGTCGAGACCACCATGATACTGCAGGAACAGATTCTCCTTTCCGTGAAACCGCAAATATTCGAGATGGTAGTAATGTCATGAGTGATATGGCTCACCAATGTTGGTCCGGCAATGTTGCTCGGGGAATGACTATGTGTGTTCTATCTAATGGTGGTGGCGTAGGTACAGGTAAAGCAATCAACGGTGGTTTTGGTCTTGTCCTCGATGGCAGTGAACGTGTTGACCGTATCATTCGATCAGCTTTGGATTGGGACGTAATGGGTGGAGTCGCTCGTCGCGCCTGGGCAAGAAATGACCATGCTATTGAAACAGTCATAGAATGGAATAAGCGGCTAGGAACGAAAGGTCAGATTTCACTGCCACATATACCAAAGAACGGATTTGTGGAGAGTTTGGTTGGAAAAGCTGTCAGTGAAGATTAATATCCCCATCATTTACTGATACTATTACACTCAGGTGGAAACAATGATTGTTGCTATTGATGGTGAAAGTCTAACTATTGACGATGTAGTTCAGGTAGCTCGGAATAACAATAAAGTAGAACTTGCTGTTTCGGCGATTGAGCAAATCAAGAAGAGTCGTGATGTTATTGATAACGCCATCAAAGAGGGACGTACAGTTTATGGTGTTAATACGGGATTCGGAAACCTAGCAAGCGTTTCAATTGGACCTGAAGATTTAGCGAAATTACAGGTTAATTTAATCCGTAGCCATAGTGTTGGAGTTGGCGAACCTTTTCCAATAGACGTTGTGCGAGGAATGATGCTACTCAGGGCAAATGCTCTGGCAAAAGGTTACTCTGGTATCAGGTTTGAGATAATTCTAACTCTGATTGAAATGCTCAACACAGGTGTAACTCCTGTGGTGCCACAACAGGGATCTGTTGGTTCAAGTGGAGACCTTGCACCTCTAGCTCATATGGCCCTAGTCCTGATTGGTGAGGGTGAGGCATTCTACAAGGGAAAACGGATGCCGGGACTTGAGGCTCTGAAGAAAGCAGGGTTTGTTAAACCTGTTAAACTTAAAGCTAAGGAAGGCGTTGCTCTCATCAATGGCACACAATCAATGACCTCCGTAGGTGCACTTACTGTATTTGATGCCTTGAACACAGTCAAAGATGCAATAATTGCTGGATGTATGAGTCTTGAGGCTCTCAGGGGAACACGCGCAGCTCTAGACAAAAGAATTCACGCAATACGAGCTCATGAAGGGCAGAATGATGTTGCAACAGCAATGAGACTACTTCTACCTGATAGTGAAATCAATCAATCACACGCAGAGTGCGAAAAGGTGCAAGATGCTTACTCCCTTCGTTGTGCACCTCAGGTAATTGGTGCATCACTAGATACAATTCGATATGTACAGAGTGTGGTTGAAACAGAGATAAATTCTGCAACCGACAACCCCCTTGTTTTTCCAGACGATGGTACTGTAGTTTCTGGTGGCAACTTTCATGGACA
>JABCSP010000381.1 GCA_018238825.1 Candidatus Thorarchaeota archaeon
GGCATACTATTTCACAGACAAGACAAAGTATACATTCGGATTCATTTAGAGGGTCGACAACAGGTCGGTTTCTTTCATCGGTTGCTATCACGAATACATTAGTGGGACAAGCAGTGATGCACTTCGCACAACCATAACAGAGGGAAAAATCTACTCCAACAATGCTTCCGTGAATCCTTGATGATTCATTATCCTCAAATTGCCATACCGGATGTCCCTCATGCTGACCAATTTTTCTCCATGTGTCCCTGAATGTCTTGTCTATTGGCACAATAACCCTACTTCCTTAATCATTTAAAGAGAATTTGGAGTGATGACAGTCAATCCTGTCTTGGCTCCATTTTTTCTATCGTCGTCTTCTAGATACAATGTCAAGTATAAGGACTAATCCAATAATAGCACCGGCAGACACCAACAAAAGTGTGTCAGGTAATGGTTGCTGCACAGAAATTACAATCTCCTCAGAAGAGGTGTTGTTTGCCCAGTCATACACTGTAATCTTAATCGTGTGTTCACCATAACTCAAATCACTAACCACGAACGTGGAGTTTGGTGCATAGATGATACCAATCAGTGAACCTTCGAGATAAATCTCTGAGAGTTGATATCCAGACCCTGTATCTGAAACATCCCATTCAATTATGATATGCGTGCCAATTGAATCCCCGTCTATTGGACTTATCAATGATAAAACGGGGTTTGTAAGGTCTATATTGAAAGTCGATTCTAGACTTACTCTATTCATTACTTCGTCATATGTTGTTACATTGATTACATGAAACCCCTCTGTTAGACCAGAGATTACACACTCCAAAGCAGATCCATTATGAACAATGTTGGATGAACTATCAATCCAAACAATAGTTCTACCATGGCTGCTGTGGTCGTCTTGGAAAGTCCATGTTGCAGTAAGAGTACTATTAGAACCATATCCAGTAGAAGAAGGATAAATCAGAGCGATTTCAGGAGATGTCACATCGATATTCACTGAAAAGTGAGCTGCTTCTTCACCAACATTTCCAACAGAATCAACTGCAACTACATGGTAATACCAAGTCCCACTGGCTATATCTTCAGTGGCAAGAGTACCATTGGTGGTCGTATAGGTTCCAGTAGATTGAACAGGAATTGTTGTTGGGTTTTGATCCAGAATGTAGTAATATCCTGCGATTTCATTAACATCAGGAGGGACCGTCCAGTTAATTTGTGGTCGTGGATTATTATACCATATTGCCGAATCTGGATGAGATTCTGAATTAATTGTCGGAGTTCGAACTGTGGTGTCATAGTATATTGATAGAAGAGGGTCTCCAATGATATTCATTCCATAGTACCATTCTAGATATGCAGATCCTGCTTCACCATTAGGAGTAAGAGAATCTGAGAACCAATCTCTCAAGCTTTCGCCAAGTGTTAAATTCTGGCCAAGAGGTCCATAGAACTCATCATTGTCCAACATGCTTCCAGTCTTACTACTACCAACGGATGCAAGGCTATAGCTACCACTGAATGTGTATGTAACTCCAAGGTCGTCAGCAGTATTCCATTTGGCACCTGAACAGCAGAATAGATTATAGAAATTGAATGATGGTGGTGCTGCGCGTATCTGTGAAGATGATACAGTACCCTCACCAGACCCACTAGGTCCGAAATAATGGGTGGTTGGTGAACTGTGAGCGGCGAGGTGCCCCCATTGATAATTTTGGGTAACTCTAGTATTCAACCAATCCGAGGCAGTTGTAGTGGTTCCAGGACTATACACAAGAGTTCGAGTTGAGTAAGCAGGTGCTGCATCACTCGACCATGAGGGTGCCCAAGGAATCCAATCATCATCAATATAGAATAAAGCTTGATGATTTCTTGTAACGCCTCCGGTTCGGTAGTCATGAATTCTCGCTAAGTATGTGTTGATGTGGGCTATACTTGTACCCCAAGTTAGACAGGTAGGATCAATTCGACCAAGAAAGATTTCAGGAAAGATATCAGTACCAGTAGTTGAACTGTGAGAATCATAGATACCATCTGAGGGGTTAGTGTCACTCCAAGTGCCATCTAAATCCGTCAAGAAGAGATCGCAAATGAAGGTTTCAGCGGACCATCCATTTTCTGTACCATGATGATACTCAGCATAAGGAAGCCTTCCGATTAGAACTGCTCCAAGCAAATCTTCAGAGTCATACCAACTGGATAAATTGGCTTTCAGTTCCTCAGCAGTAGATATTGAGTTAGTATAGAGAATAGTATGATAGCCTGTATCATTGAGATCCTGTCTATATTGTGTAACTGCGGCAGTTATGCTGGAAAATAATGAATTTTGAACTACTATAGCCACGGTACCAAGTTCTTCAGGAACCACAATTTCACTTTCTATTGCTGAGAGGGAACTTACAGGAATAATATTCTCAAATGATGTTTCTAAGGTTTCACTGGAAACCATGGAAATTCTATTTGAGGTGTTCATAGATACTGGGGGAGTGCTACTTACCTGAGTAAGAAGTAGCATACAGAAAATTATAGCGATAAAGCCAATCTTTTTAGATGTCATCGGTGAACGACTCCGCTCCTACAAATTCTCAAGTGTGAAACAATATGAACCTGTTGAGGTGAGCCTTAGTAACATATTCGCTATTTGATGTTATCCTCGTCTAACATATAATCAAGTACTGATAATCCACTTATTTAGAGAATCCGATTAAACGGGTTTTGTCGCATAATACTCTATTCTAACATCGACATTGAGCGCGGGTCCGTTCAGATTCTCTGAGATTGTTTTTACTTTGTGTACAGATGAAGGGATTAAATACGCAAAAATTAGGCGGGATATGTTTGATTGGTTCGTCGGTAGGAGGCATTAAATG
>JABCSP010000382.1 GCA_018238825.1 Candidatus Thorarchaeota archaeon
ATGAGTTTCCGCTAGAATGACACCTGTAGGCTCAATTGAAGCAAGTTCATCGGCAAGGGGTACTGGTGTACCCACAGCATAAATCTGGGTCGTATTGATGACCACGAAATAAGAATTCGCCCAAGTTGCAGATATATTATGGTAATCTACAGTGGCACTGCCGGGAAAAACATAGGTGAGATTTGCGACTGGGGGAGGTAATGACCCTCCAATGACTGCAGTCCCAATCACTTCATTATCAGTTTCATCATAGAAAGAAATTGTATCAGGAGTTATGATGAAAACACCATCAATAGAGATAGAGGCGCTCAGTCCGAATGAAGTCCCAATCTCAGCCCAATAAAGAAAATTAGTTGGCCAAATCAGAAGCTCAATATCTGGAATGGGGATATTTCCTGGATCCTCCCCACCACCCATATTATCAGGAAGGGGGGTAGCAATCACCTGTATCCATTCTCCATCCAAACCAGCAGGATGACCACTCATGGGTATGAAAACTTCAGCCCAGAAGGCCATGTGACGAACCATCAAGGTTCGCATATCTGCGGTAGGATGTGGTTCCCCAAGAGCGTAACCACTAACAATGCGAGCTGGTATACCCAGCTCACGCATGAAAACACAGTATGAAGTAGCAAAATCAACTGGGAGTCCATTTCCTCGTTCCAAGAACCAATCAGTAACTTCCTGACCATCTGGTCTATCTAATAGAGCCTCTACTGTTAAGTTAAGTATGAATGTACTTTGGAAATAAATCTGAACTGCCAATGCAGTTTCATAGGCATTTGTACCAACGCCCTCAAATTGGCTGATGTTATCATTAACACGCTGCGAGAGGGGTTCGACTAGTGAGAGATCGGTGTAAATATTGGTAAACACGCTTGGCTGTGCTAGAGCCTGAACTTGATCAAGGTCCTGATCCACAAAAGTGAGTTGAAAACTGACCATAACATCTTCCCCAGTTATTCCTTCAATCAGAGGACTGAAGAGGAGAGTTCCATAGTCATCAGTTTCTAAATCATAATGCAATAATCGTGTTGGATTATCCGGCACGTAAGTATTATCCACAAGGGAGTAAGTTTGAAAAGAATCCTCAATAACACGGATGTAGGGAAATAGAGACGGGAGTGAAATAGAACCCACCTCAGCACCAGCAGTAGAATTGAAGAGTACTGTATAAACAGTGTTGTTTGTTGCTGCAGAGATTGGAATCAGTTCTTCTCCTGGAATTAATGGTCGAGTTCCCTCAAGCGACTTGGTCCAACCAGACCCATCATACTGGTCAAATGATTCAATCCGCCATAACTGCCCCGGATCCGCAGGCGCCACATAGAACACAGGATTATCCATCATTTCCAGTAAATTTTCGGGTAAGTCGTCAAGTCGAAGGTCTGAATAATTCAGATTATCGAACCAGTTACTGTTACTACCTGCGAATTCATGTGTGTATGGCCAATATTCAATCTGGTCATATTCATAATGAGGATCCCAAGGTCTTACGACATCATATTGAATCAGAACAAAACTATAGAAACCCCATACAATACTTGCAACGATAAAAATCGAGCTGATTATTGCTGTGATACCCATTCGTTTGCGGGTGGTTCCTTTAGCGCTCAAATGTTTGGTCCTCTCGCTTCCCCAACATGGGGTTGGTGGTGACTATGATAAATATGGCGTATCAAGTCACTCACAATCGTCCGCCCTAAGCAATTAAAGGATATCTTGGTTAACCCCAATTCTCTTTATCGAAACAACCTGAGAGTACAAAAGGTCATAGAAATCATCCCTAGATAGCCTTTAGAAGACATACAGGAGAACTAAATTTATGCCTGCAAAGTCAAAAATCATCGATTTCATGCAAAAAGCACTCTCAGTATCTAATAGTGGAGCTCATACTTTTGATCATACAATGAGAGTCTATACTCTATCAATGCAAATCGGGAAAGGACTTCCAGTTTCCATTAGGGTCCTTCAAGCTGCGGCTTTGTTACATGATGTAGGTAGACCAAGAGAATCTGAAACAGGTCTCTCTCACTCAATACTTTCAGGGGAAATGAGTAAGCCCCTTCTTCAAGAACTTGCGTACACTGAAAATGAAATCGAACAGATTCTGGATGCGATCCGAACACACAGATTTAGTGAGGGGCTCGAACCAAATTCCATTGAAGGAAAAATATTGAGTGATGCAGACAAACTTGATTCAATGGGTGCAATAGGTGTCTATAGAGCAATTGCGCATGGAGTAACAAGGGGAAGAGGAATGAATGGATTCCTGAAGCATGCTGATGAAAAACTGTTGAAGTTGAAAGATTTGATGTACACTGAGCCAGGAAAATTGCTAGCAGAAAAACGACATGAAGTTCTTCAGAAATTTGTTGATGCATTGCGAGAAGAGATAAGAGAAGAAGAATTACGAAGTTCGCTCTAGATACAGTTCTAGGTATGATTCACGCACCATTAGATTCTCATCTAACCCCATGGTTTTCAGGAGAGATAGAATCTGTTCTCTAGCAGAATTCATACTATCTTTTCCATCAGCAATTAACTCAAGCTCGATGTATTGCCCAACATCATCTACATCATCTATGCTAGCTGTAATTCCATCAATATCAAAAAACACCCTGCGTTTTGTGATGGTAGCGACACGTTTGAATCCAGTATTTTCTAGGATTGCTGTAATAGGTTCAATGCTACCCAAATCAGCAGTATATTCGATTCTTGTTTTTGTTTTCTTGTCAATCTTCGGTCCTTTGTAAGTGAGTTCAATTGGAGCATAGCCTGAATCAGAAAGTATTGAATCGCCGAGAGGTGTTCTATGTCTGAGACGAATCGATTCATCAG
>JABCSP010000383.1 GCA_018238825.1 Candidatus Thorarchaeota archaeon
TCGAGTGTGGAAACCTGAAGGACCGCCTCGTGCCGTTGTTGTAGGATTCCACGGGCTTGGGTCGCACAGTGGACTTCTCGAATTCATGGCTACACAATTTACATCTAAAGGCTTCATATTTTATGCACCTGATTTAAGAGGATTTGGAACATATCCAGGTAGGAAGGGACATGTGGAAAGCTATGATGAGTATGATGAAGATCTGAATTTACTTATTGAGCAAATAAGAGAAGGTCATTCTGATGAGAAGATGTTTTTGTATGGACACTCTCTTGGTCCAATTCATGCAGCTAGGTATTTACTCAAATATCCCGATACCTCAGTTGATGGGCTAATCATGCCATGTCCCGCAGTTTCTGAAAGACTGAAGGTTGGCAAAGCAACTAGATTAATTCTTTCACTCTTATCAAAACTGAATGTGAAAGCGTATTTTGACAATGGACTTGATTTCGATCTTCTTGCAAGGAATCCCGAAGTGGTAAAATTAAACAGAGAGGATCCCCTGCGTGTTGACAAGGTTACTCCAAGATATGCATATGAGGGTCTGAAAGCGAGTAAAGACACATTCGAAAGTGCATATAGAATCAAGCATCCGGTTCTCGTTCAGCAGACAGGTGAGGATATGATTTTGATACCTGACCAGAACAAAGAATTCTACGATAAAATATCCTCCGAGGATAAAACTTGGAAGCTCTATCCAGACCTCTACCACCAACCCTTCGAAGATGAGGGTGGTGAAGAGGTTCTAGCTGATATGTTCACTTGGATTGAGGAGAGATTGTAGCCAATCTCCAGCCTTAGTTTTCATATCCTTTCTCACGTAGAATCTTTCCAAGATCTGTATCGATTCCCTTGATATGATTAACTAGCCAATTGGTGAGATACGTAGTGATTTCCTGACTTAGGGCTGGTGTTGCACCATCTTCTTCGAAATCTTCAACCATTTGATTTAGTCTAGCTTTGAAATCCTCGTGTAATTTTTGATGTTCAGCTAACTTGGGATAATCGTTATCAATCATGACCTTCTCTTCTGCTGAGAAGTGAAATTCTGTATACTCGATCATGAAGCTTAGTGTCTGGAGTATCTTCTCGAGACCTCGTTTCTTTTCCACTGCTTCAGCAATCGCATTAGTACGTTCTATCAACATCTTATGCTGTTCATCGATGAGACCAATACCAACGGAAAGGTCATCATTCCATTCTAAGCTTGGCATAAGTGTGCAACATCGTATCCTTATCATAAGGATTTCTGTAAAGCGAATTACTTTGGTACGGTGATAGAACTAGGGTAACCCTTTTATGCTGAATCCGATTT
The DNA here is from genome assembly GCA_018238825.1 of Candidatus Thorarchaeota archaeon. Taxonomy (GTDB): domain Archaea; phylum Asgardarchaeota; class Thorarchaeia; order Thorarchaeales; family Thorarchaeaceae; genus SMTZ1-45. The sequence continues at coordinate 1,316 of JABCSP010000383.1, forward strand.
CGACGCCTCCAAGCATAGATGGTACTAGATTTGCTGTCTATTGCATTATAGAGAGTGACTTTGAATGAGCAAATCACACAGAGCGTTTGCACTAATCTTCCTAATGATTTTTATTGCAAGTGCAACTATTCCAATTGCTTTCAATAATCAAGCAGTTACTACTGTATCACTGGTTGAGGCTCCACATACTCCCTCCGCAACAAATTATGTTGTGACTGTGAGTGTGTCTAACGAGCTACAAGCCTTCAATGATGATGATTTCAAATTTACAGTATTAAATGGAAGTATCCCACTAGATAATGCATGGGTTCGTCTGTTCAATGCATCAACAATGATACTCTTACACAATGACTTCACTGATGGAAATGGTGAAGTTGATTTCTTCAACCTCGCACAAGGAACGTATCAGTGGAATGTTTCTCATGCTTCAGACCCTACTACTCATGATGAAATAGGTCAAATTGTGTCTGATGGTCCAGAAGCATACGTGAATACGCTCTTCGGAAATCTTGATTGGGACAATGATGAGGATGATCTTAATACTACAATCACAGACATCGAAGCCGAATTAGCTAACAACCTAAACTTTTCAATTCATTTCAGTGCAAATGACTCGATATGGGCACAGGTAGAGGTTATAGATGGTCGTGCTGACTTTGAAGATATTCCCGATGGTGATTATATCTGGAAGCTCTCAGTATTGGATGATATATTCTATGGAGGATACTTGCTTGATTCGGGTATACTTGAGGCGAACAGTACTCAGAAGCTTGTTCTCCAGAGTCTTGGTCCACTAACTGGAAATTCAGATTATTATGATGTTGAAATCTTCACATACTTTGAAACAAGTTTTCAACCAATTATTGGTGCTCTTGTCAATATGACTTACAAGAATGGTAGTGCTTACGAGATTCAGACAACACCAACTAATGGTACAGTAATCTTTATTGACCTTCCAGTGGAATACATGAACTGGACAGTCACACATGGTGGGCTACCGGTTGGTCTTGGAGATTACTATTTCAATTTCTCATCATCAACTAGTGACATTCGCGCACCAGTTATCACTAGTCCTGGTGATCTGGATCTTCTGGTTGATGCAGAAAATGTTACAATCACTTGGTACCTTGAAGATGATTTTCCTGGTACCATTGAGCTCTTTATTGATGGTAATCTAAGTATCTCCATTGCCTGGGTGAATACAACATACGATTACATTTTCAATGCCAGTGCAGCATTTAACGAGTCCATAATTGGAGAATATGAGGTCAAACTGGTTGTTTATGATCAGAACCTCAATTTTGCTGAGAATATTACCATATTAACAATCTATGAAGATGTATTTCCAGAACTTGAGGGACCTGAAGATGTTGAATTCTATTTCACTGAAACGGGATACTCGCTTTCTTGGAATGTAACTGATGATTATCTGAACAAGTACACGATAATGGATAATGATGAGGTCTTAATTTCCGGAGACATCAATCCTGATGAACCAGTCATTGCGGTTAATCTGGAT
>JABCSP010000384.1 GCA_018238825.1 Candidatus Thorarchaeota archaeon
ATCATTAAGGTGCTCAAGACAGGAAAAGCGAATCGTGTTCAGTGTTCTAAGTGTAAGAAAGTTATGTATCTCAATAGGAGTATAGTTGTCAATTTTGACCCTGAGAGTCACATTGTTTTATTTGATCCCAAAGCTCGAACTAATGCTCAAAAAGAAGCTCTCATGGAAGATTATCATAATGTCATTACTTTCAATGAAATTCTACAAGAGGTTGGTGAAGAAACCGAATTCACGGTTCTCTCCAACCTGACCAAGTTTAAGGCTCTCCTTGATGCGTATATGAAGGCTCACAGTTAATTCTACTAGAGCTTTCTTTTTCCTAACAGGAATTCTTCCACCCACCTCTCCGCACGGTACATAGTCGTTGGTAACGGAGGCATTTTGAAGCCATATGCTGAGATCGATTCCATTGAACCACTAAGACCTCTCTTCAGGGCAAGTTTAGTGCCCCTTATTGCATCCAACAAGACCGGACCCGCATTCGGTCCATCTGTTACATCCATTTTAATGTCGATTTTAACCGGAGCGCCACCAAATTGTCGTCCACTGATGTAGAAGAACGATTCTCGAGAGTTATCTAGGAAAGACACATAATCGCTTGATCCTGCTACGAGTGGTGCGTCATATGGAAGGTCCTGAGAGATTGCTTCGCTCTTTACACCTCTCTTTCGCATCCTTCCTCTGTAGTGCGAGTCTAGGGACTCTGCTCCTCCACCAACATCGAGCTGATAGCTCTTGTCTACTTTGACACCACGAGAAACTAGAAGCTGCAATATACTGCGATGCAGAACTGTGGATCCTAGCTGGTCTTGAATATCATCACCAACAAGAGGTAGTCCTGCTTCCTCAAACTTCTTACTCCATTCTAGGTCTGACGCTATTGGAATTGGAGCGCCATTAATGAAAGCACATCCTGCCTTCAATGCCATATCTGCGTAGTACTTTGTAGCATCTTCTGCAGAACCCGGTAGTAGATTGAGTAGTATCTCTGCACCCGAGTCTTTGAGAACCTTCACTACATCCGCATCTGACGCATCTGACACAGTAACGAGTGCCCTTAGGACGTCATCTACTCCATCGAGTAATGGCCCCTTCACGACTTTGATTCCGGTCTTGGATATCTCATTGAATTTCATGACATTATTTGGCTTAGCAAAAATCGCTTCTGATAGATCAAAGCCAACTTTTGTGTCTGCAACATCAAATGCTGCTACGAATTGGATGTCGCCAACATGATACCCTGCAAAATCTGGATATGCTAATCCTGCAGTTTCTTCTTCGGTCTTTGCGTTCTTGTAGTATTCCACTCCCTGAATGAGAGCGCTTGCTACGTTTCCGACTCCGACGATAGCTACTTTAATTCCGTTCAACGGTGCCACCTCTTGTTCTGTTTTTACGATTTCTGGTTCTTAACTTAAAAACCTATTCTATATCCATATAATAATCAAACGTTTGTTAGTGAGGCAGGAGACTTATGTAGGTAAGTTACGTATGTATTGTTGGACGACTGGTCAATGCCAAATTGCTCTATGCGTTGCCATAAAGTCGTGGGAACGACGCACTCACTTTGCATAGGTTCATACGAATGTTCTGTCGCAGAAGGTTCGTTTCCCACCCACTGGGTTCAGGGATATACCAAAGCAATGTGTGAACAGAGCATCACTCATGATTAAAGAGAAAAGAGGGTGGACCTCAAAAAAAAGTCTTAGGCTGTTGGCCTTCGTCCACCTTCGATTTTGAATATTTTTCTACTCAAGACGCTGAGCGAGAAGATCTAAAATATCCACTACTTTGATGTCACTTTCGATACTTGCTGCACCATCTTTCAGATTGTGTTCACAGAAGGGACAGGCAGTGGCCAATATCTTCGCACCAGTATCTTCAGCATCCCTTATTCTATCCGCGGCGATCTTCTTTGCTAGACCTGAATCATACGAGCGGAGACCACCTCCAGCACCACAACACATGGCTGCTTCTCTGTTAGTGTTCATCTCCACAAGTTCCATTCCTGGGATTGCCTTAATGACCTCTCGTGGCTCTTCGTATACTCCAAGAGCTCTACCAAGATGGCATGGGTCATGCCATGAAATCTTCTGAGTCTTGTCGGCTTTCTTTAGCTTAAGTTTACCAGATGTGACCTGCGCCTGAAGATATTCTACAACATGCAATACTTCTGGCATATCGAGACCGAACCTCTCGCTGAAATCTTCTCTAAGGGTCTTGAGACATCCTGCACAGGTTACAAGGATTTTCTTTGCACCAGATTTCAATATCATATCAAGTGCTTTCTCAGCATTCTCCTTTGCTTCAACCACCATGCCCGTTCTGATCATGACTGATCCGCAGCATGGTTCATCTTCAAGAACCGCAAAATCAATACCTGCTGCTTTGAGCACCTTTGCGGTAGAAATAGCGGTTTCTGGAAGTTTGAGACCTGCAGTACAACCGGTGAAGTATAGAACCTCTCCTGTACTGGGAATATCAAAACCCACCTCTTTTACCCAGTTTCTTCGGGTCTTGTTCTCCTCTACGTATGGATTGTTATTATCGAGAATCTTCTTTGCAAGCGTATCACGGACTTCGTTGGGAATCTCATTGAGAACTTGACGAACGGATTCCAAGCATTTGGCAGGATCAAACTCTGCAGCACAAATCTCAGTACAGTTACCACACAATGTACAGGAGTACAAAGATTCAGCATTCTCTTCCGTTTTCTCAAGCCTACCCTCAATAAGAGCGATAGCAACCTGAATCCGCCCTCTCATGAAGCTTGTTTCAACTTTTCTTCTCTGATGGCGTGTGCGTGCCAAAAGTTTTCTGTGT
>JABCSP010000043.1 GCA_018238825.1 Candidatus Thorarchaeota archaeon
GTTTTGAATGCCTTCTCAAAAAGAACTTCGAGATCAGTTTCAGGTGCACTGAAACAATCGTGAATCAAATCATCAACTGTCTTCAATGTAAGAGTCATCCACCTCATAAGTAAGAGAATAGTCACCTAGTTGTTCCCGAATTTTCTTCAGGTCGTCTTCATTCGGCACAATCGGAAAGTTACGCCAATGACCAATTGATGCTTGGTATGGTGTACAGTTGCCCATTGGACGGTTGCACGCATTTTCCTGCGTATCTCCTTTACAACCAGAAGTCATGAACGCCTCACCGTTACTTGACAGTTTGTCAAATTCAGCAGGGTTCACACCAAAGTCGATTACCTGACCAATGTCATTGAACTCCATCTTGCGTGATGATCCAAAATCGTAATTTATGATGTATCTAGCAAGTTGAACTCTTCTATAACTCCCCAACGGCGGTTGAGGATGGTCTTCCATGAGGGAACCTTCCTCGGGAAAGAAGGAGAAGAGGTGTGTTCTTGCGCCCATATCTTGTGCTCGTTGGATTGTTTCGATTATTTCTTTTTCAGTTTCACCTACACCAACAATCAGATGTATACCTACATTTTCGGAACCAAAAACATCAATGGACTCTTCAACAGTCTTCCAATATTTTGACCACTTGTGCGGTCCTTGAACACCTTTTCCTCTTAGTTCCTCGAAGATTTCTTCTGTAGCAGTATCAACTGCAATTCCAATCTTGTCAGCACCCGCATCTTTAGCACGAATAAGCCAATCCTTGGTGATAATCGTGGGTGTAATTAGAAGTGAGATTCGCGAGATTACTTCCCGAAGATCTGAAACTACCACGATACAATCTTCACGAGACCGCCCCAGAGTAATCATTGAAATACACACACGTTCAACGTGGGGACATATTCCATCTCTAAGTGCATTTTTCACATCTTCAATTGGAAATATGGGCCAATCAACTCGTATGAAACTACTATCTGTCCATTCGCTCTCAGTTTCTCGGGAGCCTGACAATCCACAATATGCGCACTTTGCATGACAGCCCTCATCATAGGTTAGCAGGAGATTGATACTATAGAGTTTTGCATCACGATAGAACTTTCCAGGAATTTTCCCCATAGTCATGCCTGCTGCAAGACTAGTCCTAACATAGCTTGGTGACTCTCGAACTTCTTCAGTATCTGCACCATGTTTCTCTTCAACAATCTTCATACGCAAGCCACCTAATGCCTCGTGCCAATTTCAATAATCAAACAGTTCCAATGGCCATCCTGATACCTGTTTCAATATCTTCAGGATTCACTCCGGGTGATTCGATTCCATTTTCGGAGTATGCTATCCTGATACGTTTCAATAGTTCATCACCCTCAATAGAGCTACCAATTATCTCTCTCTCAAGTTGTGAGATTGCCTCATTTGGAAGCATGAAGAAATCACCGCTAATGACAACCTCATTCACTTTTTCATCCACAATCTCCACAGTGGTTCTAATGAGACCGCCAGGGGTCTTGAAGCTAGAAGTTCCTACAGATGCTGTAGCTGAGATTTTGACAGTTCTGGCATCAGTTAATCGACCACCACGTCTCCAATGAAGCCACTCATCAGAGAGATACTTGGGTCGTAGTTCTGTCATTCGTCCTTTCTCCCAACTGGTGAGGTTCCCACGGACAAGTTCAATATCAAGGGTTTCTTCGTAGAGTCGAATAAGATCCTCTTTCACTTCTGTTCTATCTGGTATTGAACCTGTTTCAAGAAGGACCGTGCTCATTCTTTCTCGGAGGCTCTTTGCAATCTTATCCCTAAACTTCTCATTTGGTACTTTCAACACCTTGACCATCATATCAAAGTTAAAGTCAAAGATTATGTTTCCAGTGAGGATACGTGCATCACCCACATCTCCAGCTCCGTTTCCAGATACTTTCTTTCCATTAGCGATGAGGTCGTTTACTGGCTTGAACTCTGTTGGAATTCCGAGATTTCTATATGCCTGCACTGGAGCCTCTAGGAACTTCCTGTAATAATCATCAATCTTCTTGGGAGTTGTTGGACTATCAATTCTACCGATTAATTGGTAGAACATTTGACCTTCATCGAGATATACTCCGCCTCCACCAATCACTCTACGGGTGAAGAAAATGTCATTCTCTCGACAGAACTTGGTATCAATATCTGCTTCAATCTCCTGAAAGTGTCCAAGGCTTACAAGTGGTTTTGCAGGCCAGCATATAATCAATGTATTTTCTGATTCACCTTCAGTAATGCCCTGAGCTATCATATCATAGATAGTCTGTGTTTCCAAGGGATCAATTGCCCCAATATCAAGAAGTCTCCAGCTTTCGAGTGGCATAATATCGCTCCAAATATTGAATCTTATAATCGTATCTGAATTACTATTTTTTCACCTTGATAAAAAGGCTTAATTTTGCTCAATCTTGTTTTGTGATTGATATTGATGATTGAAGCCATAACTCTGACGAAGAAGTTCAGTGAGTTCATTGCTGTTGATAGACTCTCCTTTCAGGTTAACCCTGGCGAAATCTATGGACTTCTGGGTCCCAACGGCTCCGGAAAATCCACAACAATGAGAATGCTTCTGGGGCTTCTGAAACCAACTGACGGAACTGCCCGTATCAACGGGTTTGATGTTCAAGAGAACACTGTTGAAGCAAAACGCTTCATGGGTTTTGTCCCCGAAGAAGCTGTTCTTCCTGACCGACTTACAGGGTGGGAATATATCAACTACGTAGGTGATATTTGGAGGGTTCCTCGCGGCTCTGAGCGAGATGAGGAAATTGATGAACTCCTGACACTACTTGATATCAAAGATGCAAGCGATGATCTCATAGAAACCTACTCTAAGGGAATGTCTAGAAAGATAGGTATCGTTGCAGCACTCATTCATACACCCAAGATACTAATTCTTGATGAAGTGCAAGCTGGAATTGATCCACGCGGAGCTGCCACAATCAAAGAGATACTAATTGGTCTTCGTGATAGAGGGACTACAATCCTGATGTCTACTCATGTGCTTGAAATTGCTGAACGTATGTGTGATAGAATTGGTATCATTAATGAGGGTAAGATGATAGCTGAAGGCACAATGACAGAATTACGATTGAAGGCTAAGGGTCAGCAGTCACTAGAAGATATTTTCTTAAATTTGACCGGTGGTCCTGATATGCAGAGAATTGCTGCATTCCTGGGTGAAGATTCTTGATTGAGGACCTTCTAATCATGCTAAGGCATGATCTTACTGGAACAGTCCGAATCCGGAATGTGAAGGGGAAGCGTAGTGAACGAAAGAGTTTCTTCCGTAAGTATTCTCGGTTTGTTGGTGCTTTTGCGGTTGCAATAGCAATCCTCTTGGGTATTCTCTTCATATCGGATCTTCTGGGATGGGAGTTCATTCAAGCAGTAATAATTGATAACATCGAAATTGGTTCAACAATCTTCAATTTCATTATCATAATGTCTTTCATGGGTTCTATTGCAATCAGTGTGACTACTGTGGGCAATTCATCAAGAATGGAATACTTGATGACCATGCCAATTACACTGAAGACATTGTTCCTTGAGAAGACGATTGTAATCATCTTCTACAATGCAATGCTCTATCTCATTATTGGTACTCCCATCATCATCGGGTTTGCGATGGCCTCGGGTTCTACAATTGCACTTTTTTCAATTCCAATCTTTATCATCATGCTTCTAGCTAATGTCACTCTTGGAGTTTCGCTCGGAGGATTGATTGGTTTAGCTATAGCACGATTCCTCGCTGGGCGTCGCAGGTTAAAACAGATTGGCTGGTTCTTAGGAACAACAGTTGCTATACTCTTCAGCACGTTTTACTACTTCTCTCTCTTTACTTCTGAAGATGGTTTTGGCCAGATATTTAGTTTGATATTTGACTTTGCCAGAATGCTTGGTCTAACCTCTAATATCAGTCCAGGAGGTGCAATGAATGCAGTTTCCCTGAGATTGATTGTGGGTCTTCCAATTCATATTACCGATATCTTGCTCGCGACTCTTTTCCTGATTATTCCTGCATTCTTCATCTATGCGAATGCGCACTTCAGTGAAGCTGCTCACTATAGTGGATGGCTTGCCAGTGGGTCCAAGAGGTCATCAAAGGAAGAGGTGCGGATTGCTCACACAACTTGGAATCCATCTAACTATCCACTAATTAAAATGAGTACAACAACTAGTGTATCAATGTGGTATAACACAGCATCCGTTCGACGTGAAGGACGAGTTCTAGCTAACTATCTTGTGGGTCCACTCAGAATGGTTCTCTGGCTCTTTCTCTTCCTTCTTACACCTGGTGGAGATGTGGCTGGTTTTACACCTTTCATCATCATTTCAGCTATGATTCCCTTTGCAGTTTCATATGGTGTGTATTTTGCAGGTTACGAGCTTGTCTATGAAGGAAAGAACCTGATGAATCTTCAACTAGCTCCAGCAAGCCTTTCTGACTATGTGAAGGGCAAGGTCTTCAGTGCTGTGCCATTCACACTGATAGCAACATCAGTAGCATCTGTTCTTGTCATTATTGTGGAATCAACTCTCTGGATCTATATTCCCGCTGTGATAATCTCCAGTTTATTTCTGACACTTGCTTCAGGTGGGATTGCTTCATATTCAGCAGCAACAGGTGGCGATTTCAAGGCTGAGAGGAATATAAGCAGACAACGTGGTGCTGCAGTACAGATGCCAATCAGAAGTATGTGGGCTATGGCTCGAGCTTATGTTTTTCCCAATATGTTAGGATTTGTTGGTTTGGGCGCATTGCTCGCAGTAGGCATCTTTTTTGGCCCAATCTATACCTATCTCGGTGTTCCACTCTTTGCACTGATATGTATCCAGATTATGAGATACTACACGGGAAAGACCGGTCGGAAACTTCAGACCATTGAGGCAACTGAGTATATGTGATCATAATTTAATTTGCCCAACATTCTTACCTGCAGGTACAGTGATATCGCAATCAAAGTATAGACCGATCATGTTACTCTCTACTTGGACTTTACTGAAATCATCTTGGGGTCCGTTTTGAAATTCTACTTCGACCTCTCCAGAACGACCGGTCTTGATGTCATAGGTGAGATATGCCGCAGTTAGCATTGCCATGTCATACCCCTTTCCTGTCACGCTAGGAATCATTTTGAGATTGATGTTCGGACCGCTATCGATCCATTCTCCCTCTTCATCCAAAGTGCATGTTGCCTTTAGTAATGTGACACCATCACGCTTCGCTGTACCGGTGATAGTATCTCCCTTCCAGTCTAAAGAAATATCAGCTCGTTTCCTAGGATAACCCCAGATCTCTCGACCTGCTGCTTGTGCAACATCCGTGTTTACGTAATTGTAGGCAAAGTATACACCTACTTCTTCTTCCTTCGTTTCAGGATTATCAAAGAGACACTGAATCAACATCCCCGCCTCCATGAAAGTCCCTGCTTCCTTACAAGGCTGTTCTCCGAACATCATACCTGCAAGGGGCATCTGCGAAGGTCGCAGTGGTTCTGGAAGTAGTGCCTGTAAGGACTCTTCTGGAGGATTGAATAATGCTAGGAATAACTTAGCATCGAGATAGTGATATGGTGGTCCAGGATACGTTGGTGATAATAATGGTGTACCGATTCCTTCTTTCATGTTATTCACCTTCCATTCTTCTAAACAACCTGACTCTTGAATCTGTCGAGAGCCCACTTTCTCTTCCAATAGGAAGTTGTAGGACGACTTATCCTACAACATTCAACATTAGAGGTTGACTTTCTTGAAAATCAGTGGCCACACAAAAATTCCCGTTATCGCTGTTAGAAAGTATCGTACTGTTCGAAGCATGAGATCTTCAGATGGTAGTATCGGAGAAAGTCCAATCATTACACCGATAACTAGAACCAGTCCAATCACGACACGTAGAACAAGTCGCCATTTTTGTCCATTAGGTGCTTCTACAGAAAATCCTACAAACCTATTCTCCAATGCGAGTCCCAATGCAAGACCCATGGTTAGTCCTCCCAGAGCTCCAAAGTTGTCATTTGGTGGAGGTGGTATCAGCGCAGCGACCAGAGTCATCAGTAAACCAATGAAGAATACTGATAGTAGTAGATGTTCAAATTTGTATTGCGAAAAGAATTCTCTTGCAGGTTTTTCTAAACGGTAAAAACAAATTACAATAAGAATACCTAACCCCCAACCAAGGAGCACATCTCCAATATAATGAACACCAAGATATATTCGTGAGATTCCAATCAGGAATGTTAGCACGAATGCCAGTAGAGCCATCCACCATGTCTTGATTCTTACAGCAAACCATCCATAAAGTGAGGCTGATAACTGGGAGTGCCCACTAGGAGTACTGTAACTGGGGGCATCTGCTCCTGAAAACCAGTAACTTGAAGGAGGACGTTCATTAGCAATAATAACCTTCAACCAATAATTGGTAAGTACTGAAACAATCAGCACATATGTTAGAATGATGGACTCTCTCTTGTTGAAAGTCCAGTAGCCGATTAGTAGTAATACGACATAGAAGACATAACTACCTAATTGAGAAACAAGTAGAAAGAAATCTCCTAACCCTGGTAAAGCATCTCGGAACACATCAATAATTCCTGGATCGAATAACAATCATTATCTCTCCTTCAATAATCTCATGAATTTGGCAAGACAAAAAGGTGTCTGTTCATTGACAAAAGCTTATAGTGTATGATTTAGTCTGGAAAGATTAGAAAGAGGTTTTTTTAATGGTTCTAGAAAATCTTGAGCCCAAGGCTGTCTGGGAGATTTTTGAATACGTATTCTCTGTAACTCCTAGGGAATCTAAGAAGGAAGAAAAAATCAGAGCAAAGTTGAAGTCGTGGATACCCGAACGTGCCAAGTCATTAGGTATCAGTCTTACACTCTCTGAAGATGAAGCTGGCAATATTCTAGTTAAGAAACCAGCATCACCAGGAATGGAATCTGCTCCCTCTCTACTTCTTCAGGGTCACATGGACATGGTATGCGAAACTAATCGCGAAGAAGGATTTGATTTCGATAACAATCCGATACCCGTTAGAATTCAGGACAATGGCGAATGGGTAGATGCAGATGGTACAACGTTAGGTGCAGATAATGCGATTGGGGTTTCAATTGCTCTTGCTTTACTACTTGACACTGAACTGACACATGGCCCTCTAGAACTTCTTATCACCGTGGATGAAGAAACTGGCTTGAACGGAGCCTTCGCTCTAGATATAGAGAAAATGGGCATTGAAAGTAAGCTCCTAATTAACGTCGACTCAGGAGACCTCGGAACCATAACTATTGGTTCAGCTGGTGGTGGCGATACAACATTCAAGAGAAAGTTTACTTTGAAAGAACCTACTGGAAACCTCGTCTTCTTTGAATTGAATGTGTCCGGTCTATTCGGAGGTCACTCAGGAGTAGATATCCACAAGCATCGTGCAAACGCAAACAAGCTAATAGCTCGAATGTTATTTTCTCTCACACTTCAGACGGATGTTTTCCTCTCTTCGTGGAATGGTGGTAGTAAACACAATGCAATCACTCGTGAATCTACAGTTAGGTTTGCAATACCCACTGAGAAACAGAATGCCGCAGATGTTCTTCTTGATGAGATTAGTAAAGATATCTTGAGCTATTACAAGAGTGAGGAAAAAGGTGCAGAACCACTTGAGCCCGATATTGAAATCAAGTGGAACCCGGTTGAAGGCGCCCCTATCTGTTCAGCAGAAGTTTCAGGTACAATCATCTCCTCAGTAAACCTCCTCCATCAAGGTCCAATCAGCTTCTCACCAAGTATTGAAGGTCTTGTTGAAACTTCAAATAATGTCGCAATTATAGAAACCAATGATTCAGACATGAGCTTGCAGATGAGCACTCGGAGCAGTATTGATTCAGAGCTTGAAGAATTCCGGAAGAAGTTGGCTTCTCTCGGCCAATTGACTGGTTGGAAAGTCATTCAAAAATCACCATATCCTGGATGGACTCCTAAGCCAAAGAATCCATTTACATCATTCTTTCGTTCTCATTATGAGAAGTTTGTGGATGAAGTGAAGATAGAAGCAATCCATGCAGGTCTAGAATGTGGTATCATTGGTTCAAAGATACCTGGAATACAAATGGTTGCGCTTGGGCCCACTGAAAAAGACTTACACACTCCAGATGAGAAAGTTTTGATCTCGGATATTATAGTCGTCTATGAACTACTTGTATCAGTTATCAAAGATATTTCGAATCTTCAATTGTGAAACTCAAGCGAAACCATCAATTCCGAGAATCTTCAGCTTCTCTTTTGGTGGTTTCCCTGTCTTCCTATCCCACCCTCGAAATTCATACCACGTATTCAATTGTGCGTCAATATCAGGAATATGACCTTCTGTTGGTCCCTCAAGAGCCGTCATAACGATAGCAGGCATCTTCTCGTTAGATGTATCATATCCGAGCTTTAAATTGAGCAAACGCATCATTGTGAAAATCCTTTCACCAGTCAGAATCATATCTTCTACTGAAATCTTCCATCCTGTGACAAGTTGCATGAATTTAGTGAGTTCATCTCCACTTAATGGATAGAAGTTACATATCACTGTAGAATTTGTCAGACATCTGAAATGCTGATGCTTTGCAACAACATCTGCTTCGTTGGCGAATCTATCCTCGCTCTCAATATCAAATGCCTCGTTAGATTGTCCCATCTGCACATTAAACATGTCAGCAGTCATATGGCATGCACCACGAGGTGATGTTGCGTATCCAACCGCCAATCCGGAAAATCCTCTAGGATCATGTTGTGGAAACTCAAGACCATTTACTTGAGCAGCTAGATCTGCAAACCCAAATTTCTCACCGAATTCGAGAGATCCCTCTGCCATGAGGTTTCCAATGCCTTCTCTTTTTGCTATCTTATCCGCGAAAGCAAGTGCTGAATCAATCTCTCCCCATTCAGGCGTTATCCCGTCTAAATCTTCAGCTGTGATTTTACCTTCCTTGTACAGATAATACGCAAACGCAATTACATTTCCTCCAGAGATTGTATCAAATCCAAGAAGGTCAATGAGCCTATTTGCATAAGCTACTGACTCCACATCATTATTGAGAATAAGAGACCCTAGGGTTCCTGTTACTTCGAGTTCTGGCCCCGCAAATTTGTCCATCTTGTATTTTCCTTCTGGAATTTCAACTATCCTTCCACAGCCAATCGGACAACGATAGCAAGCACTCTTACCAACCAGTATCGTTTCCTTCACAGTTGTCCCGCTAAGATTGTAAGTATCGAATTCACCAACCTGATAATATCCCGCAGGAAATGAACCATACATCATACTAGCCATATCTGTATAACCTGATGTTCCCAAGTCTGAGAACATACGGAATGTTGGGTCTTCCTTGAACTCTGCATTGAGTTCGATAGCGTACGCAAGAAGCTCGTCCGCCTTAGACACTGGAACTTTTCTATCAGAGCCATGAATTACAATCGCTTTGAGTTTCTTTGACCCCATAACCGCTCCTTGACCAGTCCTACCTGCGGCTCGGTGATGGTCCACAAGGATACATGCGTACTTGACTAGATTCTCACCAGCTATTCCGATTCGTGCGACTCCTGCGTTCCGGTGTCCAGTTTCTTTCTTTAGCATCTCCCACGTTTCTTCGGTATCTTTGCCCCATAGATGGGATGCATCTTGTATCTTTACTTCTGAGTCTTCGATGAGTAAATAGCATGGTTTTTCTGAAACTCCGGTGATGATGATTCCATCATAACCTGCAAATTTCAGGTCTGCTCCAAGATGGCCTCCTACTGTGCTGTAACCCAGAAGTCCAGTCTTTGGGGATTTCGAACAGAATGTTGATTTGCCACTTGTAGGGACACTAGTCCCAGTAAATGGGCCCGTCAAGAACATCAAGGGATTATCCGGACCTAGTGGATCTGTATCAGCATCAACTTGGTCATAGAGCAACCGTGCTCCTAGACCTGCACCTCCGATGAATTGCTTCAGTAAGTTTTCATCTAGAGTTTCAACAGTAGTTTCTCCAGACGTTAAATTGACATTGAGGATTTTACCTCGATAACCATTCACTCATAGTCCCCCTCAGAAGTCTATTTTTTTGCCATCAAACATATACTCATACAACTTTCGAAGCTCATTGCTGTCAGTATTTCGAGGATTCATTGTTAAACTAGAATCCATCATAGCAAACTCCACAAGTTTCTCTAAACCTGCTTTGAAATCCTTTTTCTTGACGCCTGCTTCTTTGAAGCTAGTTGGACTTCCAATCTTTACCATTAATTCTCGAATCGCTTCTGCAAATTTCATTGAGGTGGCTACATCATCCTTCTCTCTAATTCCGATGAGCCCGGCAAGTTCTGAATATTGAGCTGCCGTCTCTTCACACTCTGTGCAATTAAATTCGATAGTATACGGTAACGCCATACCCACTGAGAGTCCGTGATGTGTTCTAAGAACTGAACCCATGCTATGCCCTAGTGAGTGTGCAAGCGCAGCTTGTGAATTACCAAATGACATTCCTGCAAGGCATGCAGCCACAAGCATCTTCTCTCGCGCTTCTAGGTCTGTAAGATCCTCTATTGATTTTGGAAGCCATTCGAATACCATCTTCACAGCCTGTAATGAGCTTCCATCTGAAAAATCATTCTTCCATACTGATACGTATCCTTCTATGGCATGTGTAAGTGCATCCATTCCAGTATAGGCTGTGAGTTCTTTTGGTAGACCAACCACGAATTCTGGATCTAGGATTGCTATATCCGGTGTTAACTCCGGGTTCATAGTAGCAAATTTCCGACCAGTTTCGTCATCACGTATCACAATTGCTTTAGTGACCTCTGATCCAGTTCCAGTGGTTGTTGGAATGCAGATGAGCTTCGCTTTGGCTCTAAGACCCAATTCATCAAAGGGTGATAGTGACTCCAACTCTACATCAGGTTTTTCATAAAGAACCCAAGCAGCTTTTGCAGTGTCCATGACACTTCCACCACCAATAGCTATTAAGACTTTTGGTTTAAATTCTTCGCAAATTTTTACGCCTTCTTCAATTGTATTAAGAGGTGCTTCTGGTTCTGCTCCTGACCATATTTTATAGTCCATTTGCATGAGATCGAGATATTTAGTTACATTTCCTGCGAATCTCTCTGTAAAAGCATCAGTAATTATCAACGCCCTTCTTTCTCCCTTCTCAATTGTAGCTTCTAAATAATTTTTAACTAGAAATAAACCTACTTTACCTGCATAAATACGACTCGTGAAAAAATTCGACATAATTCCCCGTAACGCTCTTCCTCCCATTAAACCCATCATATCCTTTACTATATCCATTTCGTAAAAAGCTAGTTGTTCTCGTTTTTTATCCATATTTATTTCACCAATTTTTTTAAATAATACTTTTAAATTAAATTTCTTGTTCCCATTTTAAATTTAATCTTTAAAATTAATTTTAATCTAACGATTTTTTGAAAATATCTTTGGGAATATT
>JABCSP010000385.1 GCA_018238825.1 Candidatus Thorarchaeota archaeon
AGAAGATTATCGCACCAGGGTTCCCACCCTTGCCTGAGCTTATCGACGCTTTCCTTGAAGGCGGTGGTAAACTACAAGTCTGTTCTAATTCTGCTGAATTCCGTGGACTTGAGCAGGAAGATTTTAGAGACGAAAGGATTGAGATTGCGGGCGCAGCCACTATGGTGGATGACGTCCTCAAACATGATTCTTCAATGTACTTCTAAGAACAAAACTGAGGGGGTTTCCCCCTCATTCTTCTTCTTTTTCAAATATTAAATTTCTAGAGGAAATCAGGATAGCAACTCTTCATTGCCAAATTCAATACTGCACTTCGAACAGATTCATCAGAGATGAACCCGGACAGTTCTGTGTCGCAGATTTTGATGAATGGGAGTATTGGTAATTCATCAGATTTTATTCCTGCAGAAGGATCATCTACATTGATCGTTTCAACTATTGAAGATGGTACTCCTAGTTCATCCAAAACAGAGAGCAATATTTCTTTGGCTGGGTCGCAGAACACACAATGATTAGATTTGTAGAATGTTATACACGTGTTTCTACCGCAAGGAAGCTCGGATATTTCGACCCACATTGGAAGCATAATGACAGACTTTGTCCCTTGAGTATAATCTCCTTCAACTCTATCTTCAACCTTGATTCGACCTCCAAGGCTTCTAACAATCTGATCTACTAAAGTGAGACCCAATCCGCGTCCTACAATTTGTTCATCAGGACTACCAGTTCTTCTGAAAATAAAATCTTTAGTTGCATCAGGTACACCTGGACCCTTGTCAAGAAATTCAATACGAACCATCTTGAGATTATCTACTTGTTCTGCATTTACTTCAATTTCTACTACTTCACTTTCATCAAATGACATAGAATTATGAATGATATTGAAGCAAACATGGTGGAGGTATTCGTGTCCAGCTACAAGGAATTCTCCTTTCTTGATATTAACTGAGAGATTGAGGTTCTTCCACGGAAAATCTTCTTCTACCGCAAACTTAGCGATTTGAATGTAATCGTACAGATCGACCTCTTCAATGGTAGGAGGCGATTCTTGGAGCCGTAGGAGTGCACGCATATTAGCAGTCATCCTTCCGGATCGCCTTATGTGCCAGCTTGACTGTTGCATCATTGACTTGACCTTTTCATCAATCTCATCCAGATTTTCAACTAGACCCAGAGAGAACAATAGACTTTGATTGATATTGTTGAGGTCATGGGTGAAAATCTCAAGATAGAGATTTGCACGTCCTCGTTCACTATCCTCTCGTGCTTCTGCATTCTTTCTCCTATCAATATCCGTAGCCATGAGCGCAATGTTCGAAGATTTATCAGGATATTCTAGTAGATTAGCTCGCACACTGACCCAGATTGGTCGTCCATCAGCCTTCTGGAATTGCATTTCAAAATCTTCAAGACTCTTACCCTGAGCTACTTCAGAAACAACTTCATTGACAATCCCCTGTGTATCATCACCAGGTATGAAAGTAGCAAGATTTCGACGGAGAAGATTGTTTTCATCATAATCCAGTAATCGTTCAGCAGCCTTGTTGATCTGCAGTATATTACCTCTAAGACTCAATGTGAAGTACGCTATTGGAGATGAATCGAAAAGGGCCCTATATCGACTCTCAGAGAAATCCACAGCTTCTTCCAATTCAAGCTGTTTTGATATATCACGAACAATTCCCAAAGTTGCAGGCAATTCTGAAAAGGCAAAATAAGAGGTACTAATCTCGACGTCCAGTATTGTTTCATTCTTCATCAGTAAGCATGCACGAAAAGTAGGATTCTGCAAATCGCTCCAGTGAATTGATTCTTGTCCTTCTTCGTAGAAGTGAGCTGAAGTTGTATCTAAAATCATACTAACAGGTTTGCCAAGTAATTCATCTATATTGTCGTATCCCAACATAAGTAATAGCGCAGGATTCACTAGAGCTAGTTTGTCTTCTTGTATGACCATAATTCCATCATTTGCCATCATAATCATGTCTTGGTAACGATTATGTTTATCTGGTACCTGTTCCGTTTTATGTTGGTCCTGCAAGTTGGTAGCTCCTAGTCTTGCACGTTCTGCGTTCCCGGTAGGATAGTAGAACCTCATGTCTTACCTAGATAATACTTACTTGTGCGAAATGAGTTTTTCTAACATTCTATAAAATCCTTAAACATAATGCTTTTATGAAGAACCTGATAACATTCAAACGCTCTTACAAATGTTTGAACGTTATTGGTGGAGAAAATGGCAAAACAGGTTACTCAACCCAGAGTTGAAATCAAGTTCAAGAAAAATGAACTAGAAGATATCGTGACCATGTTCAAGGCTTTAGGGGACCCATCAAGGGTAAAGATAATTGCATTACTAACAAGAGAAGTGAACCTTTGTGTATCGAGCATTGCTGATAGATTGGATATGTCTATCAGTAGAGTAAGTCATCACCTCAAATTGCTAGAACATCTCGGTTTTGTGAAGCATAGACAAGAAGGAAAACAAGTCTATTACCGAATTGAGGACGACTGCATAATCGATATTATGGCGAGGGCGCAGGAACATGTCCGAGGAAATTGAAGGCTGCTCCACTTGTGGTACGCCCTCTGGTAACCTTGACCCATCTACAAAAAGGATAAAGCTAGCAACAGGGATTTTCTCAGGTTTGATGCTTGCAACTGGAATAATCCTAGAATTGTTGAATGCGGGTATAATCCCGGTGTATATCGTATTCCTTGCTTCAGCACTATCAGCAGGACGATATGTCATCCCCATGGGAATTAAGGGGATTGCAAAACGTCGATTAGATCAACATTTTCTCAGGGCTTCAGCT
>JABCSP010000386.1 GCA_018238825.1 Candidatus Thorarchaeota archaeon
GAATGAGGTTTTTCCACATTCGGTATCACCAAGAGTTGAACTCTTGATAATTGTCATATTTCTTAAGCCCTCCTTTCAGTGATTATACAGTGCCAAGTTGTTTCTCATGAGATGTTCTTCGAAATCTCTTTGATAGTGAAGTGACAACCAAGGGATTACTCAATATTGCTAAAGCTGAAGCAGCAGTCAGTAATCCAACTAAGATTTCAAATGGAAGTCGATCAGAGAACATTACAGTAAGTCCAATAGTTAGAGATGAAAAGATGAACGTCACAAAAGTCCAAGCAGCCCTAGTCACACCTGTTCGATAAATCCTGACAGAAACTCGGATTAAGAGCACCATACCAATTACGATAAGAATCAACATAATAGGATAGAGCTCATTTGCTTTCCAACGATCTAACCTAACGGGATAAAGTCCCAATACAATCAATGCGGTACCTATAACCAATAACACATTGTGGATAACTGCATAAGTTCGTTCACCGAAGCTTGCAGCAACTCCGGCTAGTATGAACGAAATAATTGCAATCACGCCTAGAATGACATCTACTGATACGAAATACTCATTCCATTCCATTGCTTCTTTTGGCAGTATCTCAACCATGTATATAACCCATGAATTCACATGCGCTAAGACGAGAAGCGAAAGTGCAATCAAAACATATCCAATGAACCTAGGGGTTCTTGCACCTGTTTCAGCTCCTTGTTGCACAAAATAGTTCAATGGAAATATCAAGCAAAGACAAGCAATTACTGCTACCAATGTAAACTGCCAGATGATGGTATCACCTGCAACTATCGCACTCCAGATAAGTCCACCACCCAATGATATTGCAAAAGAAACAATGAATATAGAGATCATACTTCTCCATGGACGTGATATTGAAGCATAAACAGCAACAGAAACTAAGATTGGGAAAGATTGCAAAATGAAGTATTCTGTATTGTCAAAGATAAAGTGAGTGGCTGATAGTACTCCTGTGAGCAAATACAACGTAAGTATCATTACGACTGAAGCTGTGAACGCAGATTGTGTATCTTTTACGAGTATTGCAGCTAATGTGAAGCTACCAAGTATAAGAATCGATAAGCCGATATATTGAAACATTGAGGAACCTAGGTATCCATGGTATACTAATTGATTCTCTATCACCATTGCGAGAGCGACAATAAAACCAAGATACCGACCAATTTTGGCTTTACTTCCTTCAGGATATAGCACATATAGTATTGTACTAATCATGAGTGCAAAGAAAATTCCCATTAATGCGATTATTATACGCGGATCGATAAATGCAGCCATTGTCACTGCTACTGTCATGAAGCCAGCTAATCCAAAAGAAATCAATGCATTCTTTGTACTTGCAGTTACGTCATTGAAAATACGACGTACAGAATGAATATAAACAAACAATGCTATCGACAATATTGCTGCAGTTATTGCTCCGCTGACGATTAGTGCCAAACCAAAATCCATTTTGTCAAACCTCCTAACTTAACCCCACAGATTTGAAATCTCACTGCCCCTTCGACGGGTCAGCTTTTCAATTCGCGCTCGAATTTGTTCTTCACCTAAATTCACTGAATCAAGTACAGCCCTCAGGACATCATCTGCTTCGTGCTCAGTGTCACAATCAACGATGTATAATGATCCTTCTACCTGAACATATCCAATTACACCTTTATCAGATTTCATAAAATGAGGTTGAGCAAGCTCAGCTTCAGACTTATCTTCACGCGTGAGTGCCACTGAAACTAGTTGAACAATTCCAGCTAAGAGTGCAGCTCGTTCCTCAGTTTCGCTATCAATCGGAAAAACAATCTTTGATGACATACTTTCCGAATCAACTCTAATAACAAGTTTTACAACCATTATTTGTCACCGCCAAAAGCTTTTGTTAACCAATCAATTTCTTTCGAACCAGTCCCTTCTTTTTCCTCATCAGAACCAGCTCTTTGTGGAACAACAACATCACGGACACCAAGACCTTTGCCATCTCGCTGATTAAAAAGAGTGATTAGAAGTTCGTGATTATTCTCACATTGAACTATTATTGTTGGTGAACGTCCTTCTCTCTGAATCCGTTCTTTTACATCAAATGCCTCTTTTTCAGTCATCTGGACAACAGCGTTTCCTTTACATTCTGGGCACTGAAATCGTATTTCCACTAGATGTACTTCCCCGGCGCATGCTTGGTCTCAATTGGTTCTATGACATTGTACTATATAGCGATTGCTCTGATTTAGTGCTGGCAAACTATATTCAAAGTCAAATACTACAAGTCAAAATGAAGATACATTGAAGATTTTATGCCGTAGTTATTATTGTGCACACTCCACAGAGTTATTAACTCCATGGGGAAACTCTCAATCTGAGGTTTCTTCAATATGGTTAAGATTTTCGATGCAATCATAATTGGTGGAGGACCAGCTGGTGTATCAGCAGCTCTTCATTTAGCTTTCCACAAACGATCTGTATTAGTGCTTGATAGAGGAACCAGCCCGATGTATTTCCATACAAACTCAATTCTCAATTTCTCAGGTTCTGTATATCATGAAGGAAGAAGCCTTCTAAGAAATATTCAGGGAGAGGCCAGAGCAGCTGGTGCAGAATTTCTAGCAGCAGACGTCATAGAAATTTCCGGACGATATCCCAAATTTAAAGTCAAGACTCAGTCGAGTTTCCGATCGAAGGATGATAATGAGTACTTCACCAGAACGATACTTCTTGCAACTGGTACTTCTCGGAAGCATCCAAAAGTCAATGGTCAATGGAGAGGCTGGCTTCCTATTGCTAATGTAGGAAACGGAG
>JABCSP010000387.1 GCA_018238825.1 Candidatus Thorarchaeota archaeon
CAAAACCAAAAATTGGAATTATTTCTCTCAAAATCTGCTCGCCCGCTAATCTACTGGCAGCCCCATCGCCACTGGTCAAAATCTGATCTCCTGCTCCAAGTGTTATTACTCCTGCTGACGCTCCTGCTGGATTTAAAACTATTTCATCAGCTACTTCGCCTGTTTCAAAAGTCAATGTTCCATCAGCTCCTATTATAAAATAGCTCACAGAAGACGCGTTATCATCTTTAATTACAAACCCAGAAGCGTCATCAAATTGAAGAGTTAATAAACCATCTAATTTTGAAATTAAATTTGCCGTTCCTTTAAATTCAAGATCTCCTACAACGGAAAATTCAGCGTAGTTAGTTGCTCCACCATCACCTAAAGATGTGATACCCGATATTCCCATATTTCCTGTTATGGTTTGAGTTCCTATTATATCTTGAGCTTCATTGATTATAATTTTATCATCGTCAATATCATAAACCAGAACAGGTTTATGGTATTTCCGCAGGCTAAAGTTTCCTCCACTCAATTCAAAGAATTCCATTATTCTCTTTTTATCTTTTTCAGCGATCATCATAATTCGCTCCTTTATACAGATTTAGTTGACCTCTTTTGACACACACAATTTACTTGTTCATAAAAGTGAAGCGGGATTGTTATGTCAAATAAATTTGATGAAGTACAAAATTATATGTCATTAACATATCATAAGAAAAATGTAATATATATTGTTGTAAATGAAAAAGAGACCTTGAACAATCTTGATTACTTTCTTGGTATCTTAAATTCAGAACTCATGAATTGGAGATTTCAAATCAGTAATTTCAACAATCACGTATCCATTCGTGAATTGCAGAATCTACCGATTGTAAGACCTTTGAGTGGCAGTAAAACTGCAAGGAACCTGCGCAAAGCTGTTCGGACTCTTGACTACCCTACTATTGAAGCAAGCGTGTTTGCCCTCTATGGATTTGGTCTACATCAAGCAAAATCGATTCTTGAATTACGGAAGACCCCCGATGAAGAAAAGAAGCCTATTTTAGAAACTCTATCTAGACTAGTCTAAAAATTATATGATGGGAAAGTCTTTCAGGCTCCTTTGCAAAATAATTCTTTGTGACTCTTACCACAATAATTTCAGATGCAGTAGAACAAGCTGAGAATGTTTTGTATAATCACGTATGTGCTACACTCAGTGAACTGGATATGGAAGTAGTGAGAAACGTACCACCTGGTGGAAATTGGATGAATCTACCAGAAACCACTGTGGCAAAATCCGCTAGATTGACCCAAATCAAGAAGTCTGGAGGTCGCACAACTTACTACGGTCGATTGAATGGAACGATGCCAAGTTACACGGTCAATACTTACTTCAATCGCCCTGGAAATGGTACCTTTATTCATCCTTTACAAAATCGACTCATCTCAATGAGAGAAGCTGCGAGGCTCCAATCATTCCCAGATTATTATCGATTCAGAGGTAGTTTGAGTTCCAGGTACAAACAGATTGGAAATGCTGTTCCACCTCTTCTTGCTAAATCTATTGGAACTAAGATTCGCAAGGGATTAGGCATAGATCTCTTCTGTGGTGCTGGAGGTCTATCAGAAGGTTTGGAACAAGCGGGTCACAAGATTATCTTAGCATCAGATTCAAACCCCCATATGTGCGAAACCTATCTGTCTAATAATCCAAAAACAAAAGTCATTCAGACTGATATCAACAAGAGTGATGATGTTGAAATCCTTCTTGAGAACATAGAATCTGAATTGCGGGGAAGAACCCTAAAGATTCTAGCTGGCGGACCTCCGTGTCAAGGTTTCTCAACTGCGGGAAAATGGAACCCTAATGATGTCCGTAATTCTTTACTTTTCAAAACTCTTGATTTTGTAAGAGCACTTGAACCTGAATATGTACTTCTTGAGAATGTACCAGGAATTCGATCGATACAGAAGGGAAAACTGTTGGAATCTTTAATTGAATCCCTTAAAGCAGAAGAGTACACAACACAGATTTACATATTGAAAGCAGAACAATTCGGAGTTCCTCAGCGAAGAAGACGAGTTTTCATTGTAGCAAATCAAATTGGAAACCCCATTAGAGACCCTGATGTTAGACTCTCTTCGATTGCTAGAGGCAAAACGAGATATGATGCTCATATTGATGAGGATGGCCTCCCACCTCCAGTAACCGTTTCTGAAGCGATTTCTGATTTACCAGTAATTGCTTCAGGTGAAGGTCATGAAGTGGTAGAGTACAAGAATGAATGGCTCACTTCTGATTATCAAAGATTGATGAGAGGTATGATTTCTTTCAAGGATTTCTTTGGTAAGAGAACCGAGTAAGGTTGATTAGTGAGTACCGTTCATTGTAAGTTGCACAAACTTAGACACCAGAGTGAAGTGCTTCCAGGAGCGGCACTGGAGGGACTCTGTGAGGTCAATTGTTGTGTGTCAGATGAACCTCAAATTAAGGATACGAACCTGAGTATTTAAGCACCTGTCCAACTCGATCCCTAAGTTTCTTGCTCCTGTTGTAATACCCAATATCATATTGACATGAATCAAGGAACATACAGGTATTGAGTATGGCAAAGATAGAGGTAGTTAGGAGACCTTCTCTAATCACACCAAAACATCTCCTACGCTATATTTTCTTCACAGATATGCAAATTGAACAAGCCTCAAAGATTCTCAATGTTCTGATGAAGAAAAAAGGTAAAGTCAGTGATTCGCAATGGCAATCCTTTATGCTTACAAGTAGAGGGCTCTATGTTAAAGTTATGAGAAAGCTTAGAGATGTCGGGCTTGTAGAG
>JABCSP010000388.1 GCA_018238825.1 Candidatus Thorarchaeota archaeon
CTACTATCACTAGGAATGCTAATGAATTGGATGTTATATGTTGTAGCAGGTACGTTGATAGAATACATCCCCTCATAATCGAAGTATATGTAGGTTGAAGATTTGATAGTAGTGAATCTATCAAATTCGATGAAAAGATCTGCCTCATATAGGGCAACGAGTTCATCAGCAAGAGCCTGTGCCTCTTCAAGAGTTGGCTCTGATACATATAATCCTGCAGGATTAGATGGTAGCACAATGATCGGATTGATATATACGGTCAAAATTGCAGAGGCATCGCCAACACGACCATTGGGATATATCGTTCTTCCGGCTACTTCAAGTTGACACATGGAAACATAACCTGTATCAGTAGCCATTTGACTTTCCACTACAGCCTGATATGGCTCAGTGTAAGTGATTCCATAATAACTTGCATTTTGAAAGGTCCCAATAGCATTTCTGACTCCACCATCTGAGTCTATCTGGGTGACTATACCTTCAATTGTGCCAATTCTATGAAAGTCACTATCTTGTGCTGGAGCACTTCGACTTTCAATTGGTGCATTAAGGTCCACAGATGTTGTGGTGGCTGTCATCGATGCAAGAGGGAATATTAGCATAAATGCAAAAATGCTAATGAATAGAATTCTACTTTTATTCATTTTGTAGCCCTCGAATTTACATCTTTTTACTAGATGCTTTCAAATCATTTGTAATTTGAATGAATAAAAGGTTAATGGGAAAAACCTACTGAGAAGCTTTAATTGCATAGGCTAAAAAGTCCCTGTTTGTAGCAATTGCATAAATCCATGATTGGGGGTTTGTTTGTGATTTTGGGTTACGTTGGTCTTGGCGTCAAGTTTGCATTAAGGCGTAGACGCGTAGCCATATTCACAATGCTCTCAATCGCGATTTCAGTCAGTCTATTACTTTCCTCATTTTCTATCGGTGCATCGATCCGGATGAGTACAAATGATTACGTTCAAGATACAACTTCTCCAATTGATATAACGATAGCATCTACAAAATGGGGATCTCCAATTAGCTCAGACATGATGTCAAAGATATCTCAAAATGGTCATGTGGTCAATATCATTCCGCGAATTGAGGAAACTACACAGGTACAAAATGGCTCAGACTGGCTTCACTTTCTCCTTATTGGACTGGATCCTGCTCGTGAAAGAGAAAT
Organism: Candidatus Thorarchaeota archaeon; assembly: GCA_018238825.1. GTDB lineage: Archaea > Asgardarchaeota > Thorarchaeia > Thorarchaeales > Thorarchaeaceae > SMTZ1-45. The sequence goes on from JABCSP010000388.1 coordinate 1,172, forward strand.
TGGGAGTTTCAAGGTTTCTAATGGTACAGTAAGTATCAATGGATCCTATTGTTTCATGTCTGATACAGCGATACAGCTTACTAACCTATCAATCGGGCATACTATAGAACTCCATACATCAGCTGGAATCCATTTCTTTGAAATAGTAGGGTCTGGAAATGCTCTTGATAAGGGAGTTATCGGCCCAGCAGTCTTCATTCATGTTGATAGTGCTTGGGACATCTATGGAATCCGGTACCCAAATAACTCCTCGAATAAATTGCTCGTTGAAGTGGATAATGTCTTTGCAATTCCTTCTCTAGTAGACGAATTCAGTTCGTTATTAGGGCCTGATTTCATCGTATCAAATCAAAAAGCACACAATCTATGGTTTGTGTCTCTCTTTCTAACTCAAACCGAACTCATTCTGAGCGCACTGGTTCTTGGAGCAATCTTTGTTGCTGCACTGAGAGTCTTCACATCATACTCACTTATCTTCTCTGAGAGAAAATTTGAAACTGGTCTGCTGCGTGCTTATGGAGCATCCAACCGAGATATAGTCATTGTTCTATTATCTGAGATTAGTGTTGTAGGTTTAACTGGGGTTATTGTTGGTCTCATAATGGGATTTGTTACCAGCTCTATGATGTCTCAGATTGTTAACTCGGTTATGGTCATCCAAAACCCACTACAAGCGGATTTATTCTTCCAACCTGCAATCGTTTTGAACCCGGCTATATTCTTCTTAGCTGGATTTCTTGGATTTCTATTAACTATACTCGCAGGCTCAATCCCTGCAATCACAACAACTCGAAGTCCTGTAGTTGAGAGTCTTAGAAATGCTCATTCTGGTGTTGCAAGTCCTGTATCGATTCCTTCAAGATATAGTAGACTTACAAAAAGATCTCTCCTGCTGGTTGGTGTTTTACTAACTACCCTTGTTGTAATTCAGATTGCATCAGACATCCTTCGCCTTGGTCTCGTACATAATGACTACATCCGTACCCTTTCAATACCTGCGTTCATTTTGCTTGTAGCTGGTTTTTCAGATAGATTAGCACGACCATCCTCCTTGGTCAATGCTATCAAATATCGCTCGAAACCTGTAATTCGAAAAATGTTTTCAACTAGTCTGAAACGGAGATCGACTGGTGCTCTACTTGTGTTCAACTTGTTTGTTGCAGTTGCAGTAATTATGCTATTTTCTTCCAACGTCACTTATTCAATTACCAACTCGTGGGAAACTACACTTGGCTGGCAGAGCTCTTCAACTAATGTTGTGGCTTATCTTGATGAATCCGCAAGTAGCTTCGCTATCGAGCAGATTAGAAACCAACAGAATATCTCAGGACTCACTGAACTTGCGAGTGTGTATCTGCTATTAAAATACCAGAATAATGTTGATCTTGGTCTGATTTTCGGAATAGAGCCTCAAACTTTCCAAAACTTAGCATCTGTAGGTCTTGTAGAATCGATAGATTCATCCCTCGGTCTCTCGGTACTAAATCAAGCATCCAATTCCTGTATAATATCCCAACATGCTTCGAATGTATTTGGTCTAACCCTAGGTCAACAGATCGAAGTCGATGATCGTGTCAATTTGACAGTTGTTGCTATATGTGAATCATCAATACCTATCTTCCTTTT
>JABCSP010000389.1 GCA_018238825.1 Candidatus Thorarchaeota archaeon
CATATTGTGTATGCAATAAGAAATCACGGGCTCTTTGTAATCTCTCACTATCTTCAAAATTCGCTAAACACAAAGCTTCAAGGGCTTTGCCTGTGAGCCAAGTTACGCTTTGACCAACAGGATACCAGTCTCTCCCAACGCCACCCCATTTATCTTCAATATGTGGGTCTAATTTGAGTGACTCTCCAAAGCCTCCATCATTCTTCTGTCTAGAAACAAGGAATCCAATCATCTTCTCTACAGTATCTTCATACCCAGATTGGAAAGTAGAAATTAGACTCAATAATTCAGCAGTTTCCTTGGTTGAACTAGGGGCACCCCTCTTGAAGCCAAATGGGATACCACCATTTGCGTTCATGATACTCATCAGGGCTTCCATAACCTGGTCTTTGAGATCAGATGGAATCTTGTAGCCTGTTGAAATCAATCGCAGTTTGTCAGTGATATTTCCATTCGATATTAAAAAGCTCTGAAAATCATAATGAAGTTCGTTTCCCATCTTAGTAAGGTCCTCCTTTTTGAATGAGCGTACAACCCTTGAAAATGGAAGGATTGTAAAACAAGTTAGTATAGTAGACGGCCCAAACCCATAGGTATGGATAGTATAGGTATTCCTGATATAAAAGGTATCTTAGCGCAAGTCAATCCTCACTTTCGTAATGTTCTAGTATCTCTTTTCGCCGTTCTCGTTGTTCATCCCCTGACAATTCATCTTTCTGATGAGATTCTCCCTCAATTACTACTATCTTCTCACGAGGAGAATGTTTGATACGGTATTCTACCTTGTATGCGGGAGCAGATTTAACTATCTTCTCATGACCACATTCTCTACATTGTAGAACAAGCGATTTTTTCGACTTTTCAGTGTCAGTTTCATCACGCTTAGGAAGCATCAATGTGCCACATTTTTCACAGAATTCCATGGTATTCCCCTATCCATGTTGGTTCTCGCGTACGGGTATGGTTCTCATTTAAGTTTGACGCTTGGGTTTCTGCAATGTATTCATGAGCCAAATATTGCTGTATACCTAAAGAAAGACTTATGATATTGATAGATTGTGCCCGCACCAATAGAACCTCTGAAACTAGCTTGGTCTAGGAACAGCAAGGAAGTATTCAAAGTGGTACGAGTAAAACCATTCAGAGCTTTCAGGTACGACGAGAGCAAAGTCGGTGACCTATCGAAAGTTGTCACACCTCCTTATGATATCATTAAGGGTGCAAAAGTTGACGAACTACAAGGACTTTCTGAACATAACATCGCTTGGATAATTAAAAACAAACCAAGAGATGATGATACTCCTGAAAATAATCAATACACAAGAGCGAGGGACTTTCTCAACAAATGGGTTGATGATGCTTCGTTGAAGCAAGATGAGAAAGAATCGTTCTATGTTTATGGTCAGGATTTCGAAGTCGAAGGGAAGAATCTCTTCAGATTCGGATTCATTGGTCTGATCGAGCTAGAAGAATTTGCCTCAGAGGCTCCTAGTTCCGGAAAGTTTTCAGGTGTTCTTCAACATGAAGAAACCCTGCCCAAAGACATTGTTGATAGACTCAGCTTGTGTAGAAGTTCAATGGCAAACTTTGGTCAGATTTTTGTTATCTATCCTGACAAAGAAGGAAGCGTTGATGCAGTCCTGGAAAAGAACATGAAGAAGAATCCAGTAGCAGACATTGCTGATACTGCAGGAGTAAGACATCGAATTTGGGCGGTTGATGATGAAGCTGATGTCAAAGCAGTTTCTGCGAATATGGCAGACAAGTATATCATTATTGCAGATGGTCATCATCGCTATAAGACGGCACTTCAATTATCCACTGATAATCAGGATTTGGAATCAGCCAAATATAGGATGCTAACTTTCGTGAATATCTCTAATCCAGGTCTAGTAGTACTTCCAACTCATAGACTTGTACAAAACTTAGAGGTCTTTTCCAAAGAGAAACTACTCGAGGATATCAAAGGATACTTCGATTTAGAAATCTTCGATAACATAAACGATATGTTCAACCATATGGACAATATGTTCACCAAGAACAAACATTCCTTCGGTTTGTTCATGGATGATGGAAATTACTATGCATTCACATTGAATGATATGAAAATAATGGATTCACTACTTGGCGATAAGTCTCCAGAACTTCGCAGTCTAGATGTGGCAATTCTTCATGCTCTTATTCTTGACAAGATGCTTGGAATTGACAAAGAGAAACTACTCCAAGGTACTATGAAGGGTGGTGGCTTCGTATCATACATCAAGGGTATTGGAGATGCAGTAGATGAATCAATAAAAACCGTTAAGGGTCCATCTCAGGCGGTTTTCTTTATGAATCCAACCAGAATTGAAGAGGTCGAGGCAGTGTCAAAGAACTTTGAGTGCATGCCTCAGAAAAGCACTTTCTTCCATCCAAAAATATGGACTGGATTCACTATCAACAAATTAAGGTGAGTTTGATGACAAAGAGAAAATTTAATTTTTTCCCGGGACCAGCGACTCTACCTCTTCCCGCACTTGAAAAGGCAAGAGATGAGTTTCTAGACTTTGAAGGCACTGGAATGTCAGTGTTAGAAATCTCGCATCGTTCCAAACCTTGGCAGAAAGTCATGGATGATGCTGATGCGCTAGTTAGAGAAGTGATGGGTGTTCCAAGCGACTACAAAGTAATGTGGCTAGGTGGCGGTGCATCATCACAATTCTACATGGTACCAGCTAATCTCCAAGTTCCAGGTAAACCAATGGAATATGTAAACACTGGAGGTTGGGCTACAAAAGCCATCAAAGAGGTAG
>JABCSP010000390.1 GCA_018238825.1 Candidatus Thorarchaeota archaeon
GTTGCCATTCGATGACTTAATTTACGCAAGATGGCAAGTTGTTCACTTCTCAGCATTATCCCCGTTGGCGGCATATAGGTTTCTAAATCCCAACCAACTACTCCTGTTGCGCTTCCCAGAAGTATGATTTCCTTAGACATCTCAAGAATTTTATCGTATGCTTCCATATCCTACACCAGAGTAATTTTCTATAATTGCTCGTTCGTTATTTCTTTTCCGCTTGAGGAGAAGGTAGTTCAACAGTAGAATTCTCTTTGATTGGAAAATTGATTACTGCAATTCCACATACCACAAATAGGAGTCCAACTCCAAATGTCCAGTAGATTGGATCTTCAGGCATGAACAAAGCTGAGAAGAATGTACCAAATACTGGAACTAGACTGATGAACCCACCAGCTCTTGTTGCTCCTATTTCTTTGATACTGATAAAGTAAAACAGAAATCCAATGACTGTGACAAACACACCTAGGAAAATTACATTTATCCAGAAGATTGGGTCTATCAAGGCTGGGAGGGTCCAGACTTGTTCATTTATTGCACCAATTCCAAAGAGTACTGAACCTATCAGAGACCCGCCTGTAGTAACTTCTAAAGGGGTCATAGTCTTCATCGCTTCTTTTCCTACTGAAGAGTAGATACCCCAAGTTATCATTGCACCTAAAATTGTAAGATTGCCAATGAGATATTCAATATGGAAATCAAGAATCGATTGAACACCCACAACAAAAATAATTCCCACGAACGCAAGAGCAAATCCTGCATATTGCCATTTTCTACTCAATCTTTCCTTATGAACTAAATGAGCGACAATACTAACAGTCACTGGATTGAATCCAGCAATTATCGCTCCTTGAGCTGCAGTTGTAAATCTCATTCCAGTGAGGAAAAGAACTCCGTAACCAAAGATTCCGGTAATTCCAACAAGGAATAGAAGTTTCAAATTCTCTCTTCTAAAGAATCGTCTTGATTCAGGTTCTGTAACTAATAGCAGAATCAGAAAAAGAATACTTGCGATAAAGAATCGGAAGAAGCCAATTGTCATTGGAGGTGCAAGAGCAACTATAATCTTTGCAGAGACCCACGATCCACCCCAGGCCGCCATTGCAACAATAAGCATGGCGTAGTACTTGTAGGACTTTGGCGTGGTCATGGCACTCTCTCCACAAAGGATGGTCATCTAGTTCTAATGGATATTATAAACAGATTCGACGCGGTAATTTGTAATTAACTATTTTCGTACCAAAGAATTCATAAGCGGATGTGTAAGGAAAATGCACAGCCGTAGAGGTGTTTTGATTGAGCGATGATGAACTTGCAGAGATCCGTCAAAGAAAAATGAAGTTATTGATGGAGCAAGCTCAAAAACCAAAGGTTGCCGAGCCCTTGGCAAATGGATTAGTGAATCAACTTCATGACCAAAACTTTTGGGAAACAATTCAAAAAGCAAAGGTAGCACTAGTTGATTTTTACGGTGAATGGTGTAATCCATGTAAGGCACTCGCTCCAATATTTGCAGAGCTCGCGCAAGATTATGCTGGAAAAGCTTACTTTGCAAAGATCGATATTGATAGGAATAGAAGGACTGTGGGCCAATTTGGAGTACAATCTGTTCCAATGGTCATAATTTTCAAAGATGGAAAAATGGTTGGGCAATTACCGGGTTTGCGCAGCTACGCAGATTACGATATGGCCCTCTCACAACTTGTGGGTGAAACAGATTCTAGTAGCTAATTGTAGAGTAAAGGAAAAGTTACGACCCGGTAACTGAATACACTCCGAATTCACCGACCTGCGCCGGTGGTCGCAATAAACACGAGAAAGCTAAATGGATTGTGAGCTTTAATGCTGGATTTCGTTTGCATCAATTTTCGAGTCGGGGTTAGTTTCCTAACCATGAACATTCGACGTACTAAATGAATAAAAGGAATCACTTCAGAGCATTTTTTGAAGCATTTTTCGTTATGATTTGGGACATACTTATTACAATGCAACTATGAGATTAGCTCAATCTGCAATTTGGAGGTTAGTTCGCGTATGGGCGTACTGCGTAAGCTAAGTTTAGCTATTGTTGTGTATGTGATAATCGGAGTGGTACTTACAATATTGCTGCTCAATGATATAATTAGCATCCATGATGATAATATTCTGATCAACATTCTCTTCATGATTTTCCAACCCATCATTCTCGTAGTGAATTTTCTATATTATACAATCCCGTTCTTACCGTAAAATGAAAAGGTTAGGAGGTTCAAAGTGAACCTCCAATAATCAAGTATTTTCTAAACTAGCGTCGTTTCAAGAGAAGAATTCCTGCTACGAGAATAATTGCACCAACTGCTCCTCCCACAATAATTAATTGTAATGTTGAATCAGGGTTAGAAGTTGTGGTTGTAGTGGTTGTAGTGGTAGATGTAGTTACTATTTCAGGCACGACTCCAGCTACAGCTAATGGAAACTCATCTTGGCTTTCAGCATCTCCATCAAGTGCATATGGTGTATCAACAAAGCCATCTGCATCAGCATCAGGAGAGGACCAATCATCATAGTAATTCTGAGAAATAAGGTTTGAAGTTCCATCATCACGAACTTGACAATCAGCACCGTTATCTGTAAATGTGTTGAATTTCACTGAGAAATCACTACAACTAGCTTCTAAGTTTACAGCATATCCCGTCACATTCCATACAGAATTCCAGTGCACTGAAGTATTAGTACCAGAACTTAAACGGATTCCATCTGAAGTACAGTTACCAATTATGTTTTCAGAGATTTCAGTGAATTCTGCATTGAT